>DVHW01000012.1 GCA_018711785.1 Candidatus Galloscillospira excrementavium | reverse complement strand
GGCACGCCCAAAGCGGCGTGCCGGACGGCGGATTTTTCTTCCGTACAAACAGATTTTCTTCTTTTTTCAGCCAACTTTCCCTTGACAACCCCGCGTTTTCCTATATAATAATATAGCTTGTTTGTATTTTCCGCAAACAGCGCATCCTTGCTCCCGCCCGGTGCGGGGGCCATACGTCCATAAGGAGGTGCAACAACAATGGCAAAACTCAACGCAAACTACGAGGTGGTCTTCATCCTCAACCCCAACCTGAGTGAGGAGGACACCGCCGCCCTGGTGACCAAGTTCAAGTCCCTGGTGGAGCAGAACGGCACCCTGGCTGAGGTCGACGAGTGGGGCAAGCGCCGTCTGGCCTATCCCATCGACGACCTGAACGAGGGCTACTACGTCCTCATGACCTTCAGCTCCGCCCCCGCCTTCCCCGCCGAGCTGGACCGCGTGCTGAAGATCACCGACAACGTGATGCGCTCCATGATCGTCTGCAAGGACGAGTAAGGGGGCCCGCGCAATGCTCAACCGAATCATTCTCATGGGCCGCCTGACCCGCGATCCCGAGCTGCGGCACACCCAGTCGGGCACCGCGGTGGCCTCCTTCAGCCTGGCTGTGGATCGGGACTTCCGGGACAAGCAGACCGGGGAGAAGGCCACCGACTTCATCGACATCGTTGCCTGGCGCCAGACCGGCGAGTTTGTCTCCCGGTACTTCACCAAGGGCCGCATGGCCGTGGTGGAGGGACGGCTCCAGCTGCGGGACTGGACCGACAAGGACGGCAACAAGCGCCGCACCGCCGAGGTGGTGGCCGACAACGTCTACTTCGGCGACTCCCGGCGGGACGCCGAGGCCGGCGGCTACGGCGCCCCCAGCGGCGGCTATGCCCCCCCTGCGCCCGCCCCGTCCACCGGCTACGCCGCCCCCTCCGGCCCCGCGGGCAACGAGTTCGGCGACCTGGCTGACGACGACGGCGAGCTGCCCTTCTGAGCTGGAAGGGCTCACTCCGCATCCTGTAAACATTCACGGACTTGTGTCCGTCCATCGAGGGGCCTGGCGCCCCAGGAAAGTGAGGTTTTGTTACCATGGCTATGGATAGAGAGCGGCCCCGCGGCCGCAAGCGCCGCAAGGTCTGCACCTTCTGTGTGGACAAGGTGGAGCACATCGACTACAAGGACTCCGCCAAGCTGCGCCGGTTCCTCTCCGAGCGCTCCAAGATCCTGCCCCGGCGCACCACCGGCACCTGCGCCATGCACCAGCGCCAGCTGACCGAGGCCATCAAGCGCGCCCGTCAGATCGCGCTGCTGCCCTACGTCACCGACTAAGCGAGCTGAAAATTGCAAAAAACGGAACTGGCTTCATTTGAGCCGGTTCCGTTTTTTACAATTTTGTTGTATCAGCTTAGGCACAGAAGCGATGTTTTCCTATGACCTTGATGAGGGGCCGGCTCCAGATCCAGCTGCTGGTGGCCGTGCTGGGGTTAAAATAGTAGATGGCCCCGCCGCTGGGGTCGGCGCCGTTGAGGGCCTCCTGGGCCGCCCGGTAGGCCGACTCGGCCACCGGCTGGTCAATCTGCCCGTCCACCATGCAGGTGAAGGCCCCCGGCTGGTAGACCACCCCGGCGATGGTGTTGGGGAAGGAGGGGTGCTCCACCCGGTTGAGGATCACCGCCCCCACCGCCACCTGGCCGCTGTAGGGCTCCCCCCGGGCCTCCGCCGAGATCACCCGGGCCAGCAGGTCCAGGCTGCCCGACTGCGACGTGCTGCCGGAGCTCCCGCTTCCGGTGGACATGCCCAGGGCCTTCAGGGTGGCCGGGCCCACGACGCCGTCCACCGCCAGGCCGTTTTTCCTCTGGAAGTACCGCACCGCCTCGGCCGTGGCCGAGCCGAAAATACCGTCGATCTCTCCGTCGTAGTAGCCCCACCGCTGGAGCTTGGTCTGGATGGTGCGCACTGTCTCGCCGGTAGAGCCCTGGCGCCAGGTCGCCGCCTGGGCCCCCTGGATCAGGCTGATAAGCAGGATATTGACCACAAATACCACGGCCAGAGAGGCCGCCTGCCACTTCCGTTTCTCTCCCATACCGCCCTTCCTTTCTGCGGGTTCCGCAGGCCTATTGTACGGCGTTTCCCCGCCGGATATGCGGCGGAGCGCCGGGGACAGGCCATGTAAAATCTCCCGGTTCCGGCATAAGGACGCTTCCATTGGGCCATACTGGAAGGGAAACGGAAACGAAAGGATGGGATGTTATGGTAAAAGGAGTCAACCGGCGGGTCATCGTGGTCAAGGCCCCGGACCGACGGCTGTTCGAGCAGGCCATCTTCCTGCTCCGGGAGGACGCGGTGAACGCCGACGGGGTCACCGCCGACCAGGTGGTGGCCGAGGCCCAGCGGGTGGCCGACGGCTACCTCCGGCGCAACACCGGCCTGGGCCGGAAGCTGTCCCGGGTGCCCGGGCCGGTGTTCATGGCCCTGGGGGCCGGCCTGGCCTCCCTGGTGTGGGGGCTGGCCCTGTTTCTGTAAGAGCGGCTCAGGGCAGGGCCCAGTCCTCATACCACCCGCCGGCATTGAGGTCGATCTCCGACCCGTCGGCGGCGTATGCCTGAAACCCACTGTCCTCCATCACCAATACGAAGGGCCTGCCCGGGTCCACCTCCATCGTCTGCCCATTGTGGCAGACGATTTTTGCGATGCCCTGCGTATTCAGAGACAGCAGGGCCATCTCCCCGCCGGTGCGGTGGACCAAGACGCTGCGCTCCACGGAGGTGGCGCTCCCCCCCACCCGGAGCTGGTACCAGGGCCGCTCTCCCGAGTCCTGGCGGTTGGTGTAGACGGCGAAGCAGTAGCCCGCGTCCTCCCCCTCGCCGCCGTAGCCCAGCACCGCCGCCATGCTGGTCCCCACGTCCACCTCCAGGGTGCAGGTATCCGCCAGTACACAGTCCTCCGCAAAGTCCCCCACAATCTGGCTGGCGTTTTCCAGCCGGGGCGGGATGGCCCGGAGGGTATCCCACAGAACAGACAGGCCCAGGGACCCCAGCGCCAGCGCCAGCACGGCGCACAGGGCGATGACCACCCGGTGGGGGGACGCCATGGGCCGCCCCGCCCGCCCGGGGTCGGCCAGCGCCCGGTCCAGGTGCCGCTGGTAGCGCAGGAAATAGACCACCCCGATGATGGTCAGCACCAGGGCCAGAATCAGCGCCACAACGGCGATGGGGATGACAAATACCATACTGTCCATCTCTGTCCTCCTCTCTCAGATGCCGAAGGCCTCTTTGAACATATAGTAGTAGCTGCGGGTCACATCCACCCGCCGCCCGTCCGCCATGGTCAGGATAAAGCGCATGGACAGGGTGGGGGTGATCCTCCGCACCTTGTCCCGGGCGATGACCGAGGAATTGCTCACCCGCAGGAACTTCTCCGGGTCTAGGGCGGCGGCCAGCTGGTAGAGCCGCTCCCCGGTCTGGTAGACCCGTTCCGCCGTGCAGACCTCCACGCCCCGGCCCCGGGTCTCGATGGAAACGATCTCCCCCACCGGCAGGACTACCCGGGCGCCGGTATCGCCCTCCCGCACCAAAAGCGTGTCGGAAAAGGCGTCCCGCTCACTCAGCACCAGGTCGGCCTCGTCATCGGTCTCGATCCCGTGCTCCGCCAGGGCGGCGCGCACCGCCTCGTACCGCTCCCGGCGCACCTCCAGCCTCACCTTCACGGACATCCCTCCCTTTTCATCCAGTATATCGGCGCTGAGGCGCGATTGCAAGCGGGCCGGGATACCTCGCACCTGTGGAGGTACAGCCTGCACCCGCGGTATCCACAGCTGCGATATCCAAGCGAATACGGCGGAGAGCCCTGCTGAAACAGGGCTCTCCGCCGTATTTGTTCGGTGTCTTTATTTGACTGTACGCGCCGGTTATTCCGTCTCGGTCAGGGCCGCGCTGGTGTGGTCGTAGGAGAGGGTCAGGGTGCCGTCCCCGTTCTCTACCCACAGTCCGCTGATGGAGCTGCCGCTCAGGCCCCGGGGGCCGAAGCCGCCCGACTCGCCGGAGGGCGGGTCAATGGTCATCAGGAAGGTGCCGTCGGTGTAGAGCTCCAGGGAGCCGGTGCCGGCGGGCATGTCGTTGTAGAAGAAGCCGTCAAACAGGCTCACCACGCCCCGGGGACCCGCCACCTCCAGGGTATAGCTGTACGCGGAGCCGGCGGAGGTGGTCGTGGGCGTCACGGTGAACTCCACGTCCTCGCCGTCGTGGTACTCGGCGCCCATGCTCCCCTTCTCGCCCTGGAAATTCAGGCAGTCCTTGAAGGTGGAGGGGATGGACACGCCCTTATTGGTCACAAAGGCGTTGATGAAGAAGTACCAGGTCCCGGCGGAGCCGCCCGCCTCGGGGTCAAAGTCGGTGACCACCATGGGGTAGTCCATGGACAGGTAGATCTCGCTGTTGAGGTAGCCGTACCCGTCGGTCATGGCGTTCTTGTTGGAGGCGGTGGTGACGCTGCCCAGGTCCAGGGTCATCTCGGCGTTGGTCACGATCTCGGCGTTCCAGGTCAGGCTGGCGGAGATGTCGTAGGTGGCGTCCACGGTGACGTCCTGGGTGGAGGCGTAGAACACGTCGTCCACGATGGAGGCATTCTCAAAGCCCAGGGTGATGACGTCGGAGGCGTCCGCCTGGTTGGTGAAGGTCACCTCCACCGAGGTTGGGAAGGAGGAGGCGCCGTAGTCCTCGATGTTGAGAAGCTCGATGCCCAACGTGCCGGTGAAGCAGTCCCACAGGTAGCCCACATTGGCCTCCGGCACCTCGCCCACCACGGAGAAGTCGCAGTGGGCCGGGTCGGACCGGCGGTAGGTGTCCTCGCCCACCGCAGGGTAGGCCACCACCTCGGCGTCATACAGGCCGTAGCAGTAGTCGAACAGGTCGCTGAGGGCGCCGGAGTAGGTGCTGCTGCCGTCGTCGTTCAGGTTGGGACTCATGTAGGCGTAGGAGGTGCTGTCGCTCAGGGTGTCGTACATGTAGATGATGTAGTAGCTGGCGCCGTCCACGGCGTCAAAGGTGTAGTTGCCGCTCTCGTCCACCGACCAGTTGGCCGGGGCGGCCAGGGCGGTCCGGCCGTCGTCCACCGTGTCGGTGGGGGTCTCGGACTCGGTCCCGGAGGCGTCGATCTGACTGCTGTTGCCCAGCAGCTCGAACTTCTCCGCCATCTCGGAGAAATAAATACCGGTGTTGTCGGCCAGCGAGGTGGAGCAGCCGGCCAGGGTCAGGCACAGGCCCGCCGCCAGGGCCGCGGCAAGAAGTCTCTTCTTCATGTCAGTTTCCCCCCTTCTGCTTGCGGGTAAAGCAGGTCACGATCCCGCACACGATGGAGACCAGGGTGATGGCCAGGATGATGATGACGGGGACGATGCCGCCCTCGGAGCCGTACATATTGAAGTTGCCGTACCAGTCGCCCAGGACGGGGTAGGCGTTGAGGGCGAACAGGCCCATGCCGAAGCTGGTGCAGAACACCGCCGCCAGCGGGGCGAAATCCAGCACCGGCAGGTCGAAGAAGGCGTAGGCCAAATAGCCCAGCACGCCCAGCAGCAGGAAGATCCCCACGCCAAAGTCGGCATAGACGGGGTACACCGCGCCGTAGATGAGGAACGCAATCAGCGAGATCAGGCCCACCGCCGCCGCGGCGAGGCTGAGCTTCACGCTGGCTCCCCTGCCTTTGATACTCAGAGTCATGGATGTTCCCTCCTTACCTTAGTGCGCCGCCGTATGGGTGGGCGTTTTCTTCTTGTTCTTGTAGGTCACGATGCTCAGGACCACGAACACCACCAGGCCGGCGATGACCCCCACGTTGAGGAAGAGCACCGCCTGCTCCCAGGCGGGCAGGATGGTGACCACGGTGCCGCCGCCCTCGCCCAGGCCGTTCATGCGGGAGGTGTGGGTCATGACATAGAGGTTGCGGTGGGCGGACTGGCGCAGGATCTGGAGCAGATACCCGTCGCCGCCCTCGACGCCCTCGATCATCCGGGCCGCGTTGACGCCGCCGGTGTCGATGCAGGAGTAGTCCATGCCGGCCACCAGCTCCTCGTAGGTGTTCTGGAAGTAGCCCGTGGAGACATAGCCGTCGGAGGTGACGTGGCCCTCAAAGCCCCATTCGCCCCGCAGCAGGTCGGTCAGGTAGGCGGCGTTGTTCTTGGCCAGCCGGGTGCCGATGCGGCCCAGGGAGGTCATGGTGCTCATGGCCCCGTCCTCGTGGGCGAAGGCGCCCTCGAAGGCCCGCATGTAGATCTCCCGCAGGGTCTGCTCGGTGAGGAAGACGCTCAGGCCGGTACGGCCGGTCTCCTGGTCGTTGCAGGCAGAGTGCTTGGCGCAGAAGATGGCGCCGGTGGCCTGCATGCCCTTGGCCTCATAGTAGCAGGTCCAGTAGTCCAGGGTGGCGTCCTCGGAGTAGTACTGGGAGAAGCGGCCGTTGAACTGGGTGCGGTGGAAGTTGCAGGAGCCCGCCCAGATCTCGTCGTAGCCGTTGAGCTGGGCGATGAGGCCCATGTAGTAGCCCCGCTCCTCGGCCAGCTCCATGTTCCAGGCGCGGCCCTGGGCGGCGTGGCTGATGAAGTTGAACTGGCCGCCGGACATGTTCTCGTCGTCAATGTGGCTGGTGCCCGGGATGTTGAGCTCCGGCACGATGGTGACGCTCAGGTTGTCGGTGATGAGGTTTGCCATCTGCTCCACCGTCATCTGGTCCAGGAAGGTCTCCCACTGGGGGTCGTCGTAGTCCAGGCCGATCATCATGTCCAGGGTCAGGCCGTTGTCCGCGCCCTGGGTGAAGTCGTCCACCGAGGGGGCGTCCGCCGGGGTCTCGTAGTCGAAGTTGGACAGGCTGTCGATGATGGCGTCGGTGGCCTCGTAGGCGATGGCCTCCACCGGGTAGGTGCCCTCCCAGTCGTTCCGGGTCAGGTAGGCGAAGTCGTAGCCGTAGTAGTTGATGTCGGAGTTGTCAAAGAGGTTGGTGACCTCCACGCCGGTGTAGATGGAGGTGGAGTAGGTCTCGGCGTCCAGCTCCTCCTGCTCCCAGCCATAGGTCAGGGCGGCGTTCCCGTCGGCGGTCATGCCGTCGGCGGTGGTGTAGCCCTTGGCGGAGAGGATATTGTTCAGGGCGTCGTGGGCGTCGTCCCCCACGGCCAGGTAGTACTGCCCCTGGCTGAGGATGTAGGTCTCGGCGCCGTTCTCGTCATAGCTGGCCAGGAAGTAGCGGGGCACCTCCACGGTGACGGTCTCACTGGCCCCGGGCTCCAGGGAGCTGGTCTTGGCGTAGCCCACCAGGTTCACCGAGGCCTTCTCCACCAGGTTCTCCTTCTCGTAGTCGCCGTAGGGGGTCTGGGCGTAGATCTCCACCACGTCCTTGCCCGCCACATCGCCGGTGTTGGTGACGGTGACGGTGACCTGATAGGCGTCGCTCGCCTCGTCATAGGCCACGCTGTCCAGAACCTTGCTGAAGGTGGTGTAGCTCAGGCCGTAACCGAAGGGGTAGACGATCTCATTGGCGTAGCTCCAGGCCCCGCCGTCGGTGGAGCCCACGGAGGAGGCGGCGTTTCCGGTGCCCATCACCACGTCCTCATAGCGGGTCTCGTAGTACTTGTAGCCCACATAGATGCCCTCGGCGTAGATGACGTAGTTGATGATGGTGCCGCCGTTGCTGTCGTTGACCAGGGGGTTGCGCTCCATCACCTCGTCGGCGTTGGTCCACTGCTGGGTGGTCTCCACGGTGGAGTAGGCCACCGCCGGGGTGGACAGGCTGTTGGCGGCGTAGGTGTCCGCCGTGTGGCCGGAGGGGTTGACCTCGCCGGTCAGGACCTGGGCCAGGCCAGTGCAGCCGAAGGAGCCCAGGTTGCCCGCGTGGACGCAGGCGTCTACGCCGTACTCCTCCAGGAAGCCCAGCTCCATGGCGTAGTCGCTGGCGATGATGACAATGATCTTGTCAAACACACCGGCGGCCTTCTGCTCGGCCAGGTAGCTGATGAGGGCCTCCTCATTGGTGGACAGGTCCAGCATGTGGCGGGGGGAGCCGTCCTCGTAGGTGTCGTCGGAGGCGTACATATACAGGTCGTTGCCCTCGCTGCCGGTGCGGGAGAAGACCGCGATGGCCGCGTCGTTGTAGTCACTCTGCCAGGTGCTCTCATAGGCGGTCACGTCGGCCAGCGCCGCCTCGGCCACGCTGGAGGTGGTGGTGCTGCTCATCTGGGCGTACACATTGTCGCAGAGGGTGGTGTTCACGTTGTCCGCGCCCAGGGCGGTCTGCATGGCGTCCACGAAGCTGACGTAGTCCAGGTAGTCCGGGGCGGTCTGCTTATACATCGCGCTGTTCACCGCGCCGTTTCCGAAGATGGTGACCCGGCTGTCGCCGCTCAGGGGCAGGGCGTCGTTCTCGTTGCGCAGGAGAACCACGCTCTCGCTGGCCAGCTCCACGTTGAAGGAGGCGGCGTCGATGTTGACGTCCACCAGCGCGGAGTTGTCGTAGCCGTAGTCATTGGGGTAGTAGATGGCCGCGTCGGAGCTGCCGCCCACCACGTAGGATGTGTTGATGCCGAAGATGTTGTTGTTCAGCCAGGCGTCGTACTGGAAGGCAAGGGTGGCCAGCGTCATGCTGACCGGCATCAGGAACGCCAGGATGGCGGCGATGCCGCGGAAGACAGCGGATTTTTTGGAACTCATCAGATTTCCTCCTCCTTTTTTCAGGGTGCTGCGTGGTGTCTCGCGTGACCTCTGATTTTCCGGTCTCTCCGGGGCCGGGGCCCCGAGTGATCCTCCTCTCTCCTCCTTTCTCTGCAAAACCCGCATTTCGTGCTCAAGCACAATCAAGCTCACTTGCAGTTTAGCAAAAAAAATGCAGGAGTCAATGACTCCTGCATAAGGTGTAGCTTCAGGGCTCATAAGTTGTCAGTTTTCCCGCTCCTCCGGCGGCCGGCAGGGCAGCAGGAGGTAGAGGTCCACCACGTCGTCCTCCTGCTGGAAGATGAGCTCCCCGCTGTACTTCTCCACCAGCCGCTGCATGCTGCGCACGCCGAAGCCGTGGTTGTACTTGTCCTCCTTGCTGGTCAGGGGCAGCCCGTCCGCCATCACCAGCTGGCGGTCGGTGTAGTTCTGCAGGTGGACCGAGCTGAACTCCCCCACCTGGCGCACGGTCAGGGCGATCTGTTTTTTCGCCTCGTCCTGGAGCCCCTCCGCCGCCTCGATGGCGTTGTCCAGGGCGTTGCCGAACAGCGCGTAGAGGTCGGCCGGCTCGATGCGGGCCAGGCCCCGGCCGTCCGCCATGCAGGTGAAGCCGATGCCCTTCTCGGCACAGAGGGAGCGCTTCTCGGTCAGGATGACGTCCAGCGCCGTGTTGCCGGTCTCCACCTTGGCGTCGTAGTCGTCGATGGCGGCCTCCATCTCCCGCACCGCCGCCTCGTCCAGCTGCCCCGCCTGGCGGAACTGCCGGATCTGGTGGCGCAGGTCGTGGCACTTGATGTTCACCCGCTCGATGCTGTCCTTCGAGAGCTCATACTGCTTTCTCCCCTGCTGGAGCAGGAGCTGGATGCTCTCCGCCTCCCGCTGGGCGCCGGCCACCTGATAAAGGCTGTACTGGTAGAGCAGGCCCACCACACTGCACAGCAGGTCGGCCAGCCGGAACGAGAGGCTGTACTCCCCGGCCTTGCTGGCGTAGGAGCTCAGGACCAGGCACATCAGGCACATGATGATCCAGATGGGGGCTACCTGGTGCAGCTTGAGCCGGCTGAGGATATGGTACTCCACCCTCCGGAAGAACAGCCCGTAGGCCAGCAGGGCCAGGACCAGCACCACCCCCACGTGGAACAGCAGCGCGGGCAGGTTCTGCTCGGGCGGAAGGGGGAGCAGGCCCTCGATGCGGACCGAGATGTGTTGGATGAAGTAGGTGGCCGCGCCAATGTAGATGAGGCTCCATCCGCTGATCTGGAGGCAGAACCAGACCGCCAGCATGACGATGAGAAAGATCCCCAGGTAGTTCAGGATGGCCATGCCCATGGCGTCCGGGCTGACATTCCGGAACAGGAAGCCCCAGCCGACGGAGATCGCCAGACAGACCGCCGCCGCGGCCACCAGCCGCAGGGGGAACCGGTCCCGCTTGGGCAGGCGGAGGGTGAGGATCAGGGCGATGAGCAGGATGTCGATGAAAAACATCCTGCTGAACAGAAACTGTACCACCTCTCATCCCCCCTTTCCGTAAAACTGCGACAGCTGCTGCAAGAAGGCCTTGCGGCGGTTCCGGCTGATCTGGAGCTCCTCCCCGCCCACGGTCACCAGATTCCCCGACACCTTCGTGACATAGGAGAAATTGACCAGGTAGCAGTAGTTGCACCGGAAGAAGCCGCCGCCCAGCTTGGCCTCCGCCTGCTTCAGGGCGCCGGAGGTCCGCAGCCGCTCCCCCGACGCGGTGTGGTAGATGAGCTCGTGCCCCTGGACCTCCACATAGCAGATCTCCGTGCTGTTCAGGTACCGGACGCCCCCCTCGCACGGGAGCATCATCAGGGCGGGCGCGCGGCTGCGCACCACCTCCAGGGCCTTGCGGAGCTTGAGCTTGAGGGCGTAGTAGTTCACCGGCTTGAGGATGTAGTCCAGGGCGTCCACCTCGTAGCCGTAGATGGCGTACTGGGCCAGGTTGGTCACGAAGATCAACACCACCCGGCTGTCCATCTCCCGCAGGCGGCGGCTGGCGTCAATGCCGTTTATGCCCGGCATGTCCACGTCCATGAAGAGAAGGTCGAACTCCCCGCGGTAGTCCCTTAGGAGCTCCTCTGCATTGGAGAAGCGGGTGATCATCATCTCTGCACCGGCCTCCGTCCGGTAGCGGAGAAGGCACTCCTCCAGCAGCTGAGCCGATGCCGCCTCATCCTCTACAATAGCGATTTTTACCGTCATCCTGTCCCTCCTCCCTGCACTGGCTGACAAAATCCGGAGGTCTTCCCCATATTGCTCGTCCATTTTTGTTTATTAATTGTAACATACTTGCCCTTTCAGTGCAATCTCGCAAAAGCAGGGGTCTCCCGATACCGGGGTGAGATCGGTGGTGTCAATGGAGGAACCGCTTGAACATCTGCTTCTCGCCTCTCAAGCCGACAGTGATGCAGACCTGGCGCTTCTCCCTGCAAAAGTCTGGAGCAGTGCGAGTCCTCACGTCAGCCCCGGTCAGAGCACACTTCGCCGCCTGCGGATGCCAAGCCGGGGCAGAGAAGGCCGACGGGCAGAGACCCCGGGCCGGATGGACCCAAGGGCTCTGCCCGTTGTGATCGGATGATATTGCTCTGCCGGCTTCTCCCAGAAGCACATAAGGATAGCTGCTGGACGCTATTCGTATACAGCAGGCAGCGACCGCAGCCACTCGTGCCGGATCGAGCGCTGTACCTCCTCGCCGTGGGCGGCGAGAAAGTCGTCCTCTGTCCGGCTCAATCCCTGGCGTCTCAACTCTGCCGCCAGAGCGGAGCACAGTTTGTCTATCTTCTGCTGCCGGCGCTCCAGTGCAGATGCCTCCCAGCCCTGGATCTGCGCCAGTTCCAAGAGCAGGTCCGCCGTCTCACGCCCCAAAATGGGCAGCTCCCCAAGCCTGCGCCAGGTCCACTTGTAGTACGGCCGGAAGACCCGGTTCAGATGGTATGCCAGTCCCATGGCCTCGTGAGTAAACTTGGTCAGTACGATCTGCGACGTGACCCAGTCTTTCCGGCGGGCGATGCGCGTGAAGTTATACTGTCCGGTCTGCGCCAGCGCCATGCAGCGCGCCGCGATCTTCTTGCGCCGCAGGTCCTCCGGATAGTAGTCCAGAAGCCCCCGCCGGACAGCGGAAAATTGCCCCGGCGGGTCTTGAAAGACGGCGCCGTTTACTGCCATGGCAAAATTTCCTTCCGGTGCCTGCCTCCACTGTAACATGTCCTCAGGGATGCCCGGCGTTCCAATCAGAGAGCGGTAAAATCCACCCACCGTCATGACATCCACGCTCCCGCCGTAGCGGGAGCGCACGCGGGGGAATTCCGGCGGCCGACGGGACATCAGCGCCTGCTTCCACTGGCTGAGCGCGGGAATGGAGGCCCGGTCCTCTTCGAGGACCCACAGAAAGAAATCCACGCCCCAGTCGTGGTCCCTGGACAGCTCATCGTCATAGCCGAAGCACTCCGAGCCGTTTCCCACAAGCCCGGCCGCCACCCGCGGGAACAGGGCTGGAAATGCCGCCTGCAATTCGGGTGCCGCCACCTGCTCCCAATAGGCGCGGCTGAGTTCCAGGCCTGTCATGGGGCGAGCTCCCGCGCCTGGCGTGTGAGCTCCAAGTTGCGCAGCGTGGCCTTATACTCTGCGTTGTGGCCAAAAAAGTGCTCTGTCAGCTTCAATGCGCGCTGGAATGCATTCTCCGCCTCATCCCACTCCTCTCTGAGGTAGTGGACCATACCTTGGGCGGACAGGGCCGCAGCGTGGTGGACGTTGACCTCCTCCATCTTGTCATAGAGAGCCAAGGCTTCCTTCAGCAGCACATCGGCGCGCTCCACATCCTTCTGCCGCAGACAGATGTTCGCCAGATTGACCAGGGCGGTCGCTACCTCATGCTCAGGCGCGCCGTGTCTGCGCATCCACTCCAGAGCCTCTCCGGCCAGGGCGGCCGCTCTGGAGGGATCTCCCTGCTCCAGGCGGACCAGGGAGAGATTGTTCTTGGCGCTGGCGTAGGCGTAATCCTCGGGATCCAGAAGGGTCAGCGTATGCTCAAACAGCTGCGCCGCCAGATCCAGCTTCCGGGTCAGGCGGTAGACGCCGGCCAGATTCAGCAGGACCGTGGCATAGGCATTGGAATTCTTTTGCCCCGCCTGCTCCAATAAAGTCAGCGCCTCCTGAAAGTTCTGTACAGACTCGTCATACCTGCTGATACCCCGGTAGAATCCCGCCAGCTCATTCAGGACGGCCACCTTTTCCGCTCCAGAGCGGAGAGAGAGGTTTCGTTTCAAAAATGCTTCGATTTTCTCCAGGTCTCCCGCCTGAAACAATGCGTCAAGCTGTGCATAAAACTCTTCCATCCTTAATCACCTCAATAACGTGCGCCGGTCATTTTCAGCGGCGGCCTGCTCTCTTTGCTCCAGGCTGTAAAATCCGTCGTACTTTACGGAATTTTCCAAAATTGCGCAGGCCCGGGCCACGCTCTCTGCTCTCCGTGATCCTTCTGTAGAATGCACACCGTGCAGGTCAGCAGATCGTTTATCCGGAGGGCTCCACGATGGTATCCTATGGGTGTCCTGGGTACGGCACAGGCCCGCAAACCAGGCAAAATCTCCCTGGCAGGAGGCCCGGGGGCCTCCTGGATTGACCTTCCGGAACCTCTCCCGCTCCAGGGAGACGATTTCATCCATCATGGGTCTCTCTCCCCTTCCGCTCTGACCTGTCCTGCACATGCCGGGACCCCGCGGCACAAATGCAGCCCATGGCCTAAGCCCCAGCCCCCACGGAACAAGTTCCTTTTCCGATTAAAATACTACCACATTCTTCACCTGAAAATCAATTGAGAAAACCTATTGCCGCTCCCACTCAGAAGAAGGAGAGCGTCTCCAGAAACATCCGTTTCCAGAGACGCTCTCCTTCTTATCCGTGTTCTATTTACACTTACACGAGTTCAGCTCGTTCAGGACTTGATGTCCGCCGGGCGGTAGCTGAGGGTGACGGTGCCGTCGCCGTTGTCCACCCAGCTGCCGGTGATGGAGCCCGCGGAGATGGGGCCGCCGCCGTTCTCGGTGAAGGTCATGGTGCCGTCGGCCATCAGGTCCAGGGTACCCGCCAGGCTGAACCCGCCGAAGTCCACCGCGATGGTATAGGAGTAGGCCAGCAGGTCCTTCTCATTGGTCTGAAGGCCCAGGTAGTGGGAGCCGTCGGGGGCGTACATGGCGGTCTCGCTGTCCTCGGAGCCCCAGCGGGTGAGGACCACGATGGCCGCGTCGTTGTAGTCGTCCATCCAGGTGCTCTCCCAGGCGGTGACGTCGGCGATGGGGGCCTCGATGACCTCGGTGTTGGTGGTCTGGGTCAGGCCGCTGTATACGTTCTCCGCCAGGGTGATGTTCACGTTCTCCTCCCCAAAGACCTTCTGCATGGCGGCGTTGAAGGTCATCATGGGGATGGCGTCCACGGTGGAGGTCTCCTTCTTCTTGTTGTAGCGGGAGTTGTAGGATCCGTTGCCGAAGATGGTCACCCGGGCCCCCTCCCCCAGAGGCAAGGCGTTGTTGTCGTTTTTCAGCAGGACGTTGCCCTCCTCCGCCTGGGTGACGTTTTCGGCGGCGGCGGCCATCTCCACCATGAGGGCGGTCTGCTTGTTGGCGATGTCGGTGCCGTACTCGTTGGTGTAGTAGGTGGTGTCGCCGGTGGTCTCGCCGGTCTCGATGACCTGGCTGGTGGTGACGTTCAGTGCCTGGTTGATCATGCCCGCGTTCTCGAACATGACGGTGGAGGCCGCGACGGTGACCAGGAGCAAAAACGCCATGGTCGCCGCCAGGCCGCGGAACAGTCTCGTTCTTCTCATACAGTACCTCCTTGTTTTTGCTGCAATGTCGGTCCGGACGCCGCCGGGCGGCCCTGTCCTCCTTTCCCCCTGTGTGCCGGGGCAGGCCCGGCTGTTTGGCCCGGGATGGTGCGGCGGTTCCGGACGCTGTGCTCAAGAGAGAGTATAGCGGCCGGGCGGCAAAGCGGAGGGCGGATTTCGTAAACTGTCCGCTGGACTTCGTGAATTGACGTTCCCGGGCACAAGAGGCGGTTTCGGGCCCCGTGTCGGGGCACAAAAAGGGCCTCCCGGCTGCCGGGAGGCCCTTGGCTCACTTGTTCGAGTTCTTTATGGGATGGGGATGGAGATGCGCAGGAGAAAGAGGTTGTTTTCCGGGTAGATGCCCATGCACCCGTCGTACTTCTCCACCGCGTAGCGGATGCTCTTGATGCCGAAGCCGTGGTAATCCTTGTCCTCCTTGCTGGTGACCGGCAGGCCGTCTTCGAAGGCAAGGGTGCCCTCGAAATAGTTCTCGACCTGGATGAGGAGCAGATCGCTGCGGCTCCAGACCGAGACCGCGATGAGCCGCTTTTCCGGCTCGGGGACTTTGCTGACGCTCTCGATGGCGTTGTCCAGGGCGTTGCCGAAGATGGCGTACACGTCCACCCCGTCCAAAAAGCCCAGCTTGCTGCCGTCGGCCACGCAGGTCATGGTGATCTGGTGCTGCTCACAGTAGAGGCTCTTCTCGGTGAGCACGGTGTCCAGCACCTCGTTGCCTGTCTCGATGGTGGAGTCGTAGATCTGGATGGAGCGCTCGATCTCGTCCAGGTAGTCCTCTCGCTCCCGCTCGGGGATCACGCTGCGCAGGGCGGAGACCTGGTGCTTGAGGTCGTGGCACTTGCGGTTGATGACCTCGATATTTTTGCGGGAGAGCTCATACTGGGCCCGCTACTGCTTCCAGATCTGCTGCTGGAGGGAGAGAGCCTGCTGGGCCTTGAGCTTCTGCTTCTGGGCCACCTGCACCCAGAGCACGAAGAAGCAGCAGAGCATGGCGTAGGCCTTGCAGACATAGTAGAGGGGGCTGCCGTCCCGGTTGAAGATGTCGCCGGCCACCTCGCTCAGCCACAGGGCGGTGATGAGGACCAGGGCGGTGGAGATCAGGGAGAACTTGATGTCCACATGGTAGTGGCCGCCCTCCGGCATCTTCCGGGCGAAGAAAAAGTAGAAGAGCGCATAGGGCACCCCGCAGCAGACCAGGTAGACCAGGGAGAAGGCGGGCGCTCCCCGGCCGGAACGGAGGACCAGCATATAGAGCGCGCTGGCGAAGTGCTGCACCGCGTAGGCGCACACCATGCAGTAGGCGGCATCCGGCAGGGAGATGGCGCAGGAGAAAAACACGAAGGCCAGCCCCACCGCCAGCAGCTCCACCACATACTTGACCACGGAGTGGGGAAAAACCAAGGAGAAGGCCAGGCAGGCCGCCGCCCCCAGCACCGCCCGGGGCCAGAAGTGCCGCCGCTTCTCCAGCGGAATCATCATCAGGGCCGAGAGCAGCAGGATATTGGCGGTAAATATGCTCCGGTCCTGGGCCAGCAGGAGAAACTCCCTCACCGCGCGCCACCTCCGTAGTAGTTCATAATGGCCGTCTGGAACTCCTTGCGCCGGGGCCGGCTCACCTGGAGCTCCTGCCCGCCGCTGAGGGTGACCGTCCCGGCCTTCAGGCGGGTCACGTGGCGCAGGTTGACCAGATAGCACTTGTTGCACAGGGCGAAGTGCTCCCCGGCGAGCTCCTCCTCCATGTTCTTCAGGGTGCCCAGCATGGAGAAGGTCCCCTGGGCGGTGTGGATGTGGAGCCGGTGGTCGGCCACCTCGATATAGTAGATCTCCTCGGCGGGCACCTTGCGCAGCCCGCCCCCGTCAGGGATCATCAAGCTCACCTGCCGCCGGGCGCGGAGGGCGGAGATCACCTTGGAGAGCTTCACCGAGAAGGCGAAGTAGCTCACCGGCTTGAGGACGAAGTCCAGGGCCCCCACCTCGTAGCCCTTGATGGCGTACTTGGCCATATTGGTGATGAAGATGATGATGACGGCGGGGTCGGTCTGGCGGATGCGCCGGGCCGCCTCCATCCCGTCCAGATGGGGCATCTCAATGTCCAGCAGCAGCACGTCGTAGTCGGGGCGGTAGGACTCCACCAGCTCCAGCCCGTCGGGGAACACCGAGACCTGGAACTGCTCCCCCTTCTCGCCGGCGTAGCGGTCCAGATACTCCTGAAGCTGCCGGGCGCAGGCGGTGTCGTCCTCTGCAATGGCTACACGCACCACAGCGGATCCCCCCTCTCTTTCTGTTTTATTATACATGAAACCGGCATCAAAACGCAACCGCGGACAAGCACCAGCCGCCTCCCCCTCTGCCCCCTGTGAGCCAGGCCATCTAAAAACAGGCCGAACCTCCGATTTTTCTGGCGGTCTCTGCTGTCCCTCGCCCGGCGCACCTCCGCTCTGCGCATGGGCTGCGGCCTGACGTGCGGTCATCTTGACCGCCATGCCACGCATTTCGGATTTCTGAACCTGTCCGGCGTCGTGTCCAGTCAGCAAGGTTAAACGCTCAAGCGTTCCGCTTCCAGATGAAACCAGCCGTCCTGTCCGCATAGCTGGAAAAATCCTGCGGATACTATCCATGTCACATGAAAGACCGCAGGAGGAATTGATAGATGAAGGCAACTGGTATCGTGCGCCGGATCGACGACCTTGGCAGAGTCGTTATCCCCAAGGAGATCCGGCGTACTATGAGGATCCGAGAGGGTGACCCGCTGGAGATCTACACCGATAAAGAGGGCGGCGTGATTTTCAAAAAGTACTCTCTCATGGGCGGCCTGAGCGACTTTGCAGGTCAGATGTGCGAAACTCTGAACAAAACCACTGGCCAGGTGGCGGTCATCACCGACCGGGACGCCTGTATCGCCGTGGCCGGTGTGGCCCGCCGGGATCTGGTGGACAAGCGGATCTCCTCTGAGCTGGAACAGATCATGGAGGGCCGGCAGATCTATCAGCATAGGGCAGGGCAGACCGCCGTCCCTGTGTGCGAGGACGACGGGCGCTACACCGTGGTCACCGCCGCACCCATCCTTTCCGAGGGGGATGTGCTGGGCTGTGTGCTCTTTGTCAGCGGGGACGGCGAGGGCGAGGGCAGCGAAACCGACTATAAGCTGGTGCAGACCATCGCCGGATTCCTGGGCCGGCACATGGAGAGCTGACCTTCCGGGGCGAGAAGGCCCTCGGCCCGGGTGGCGCCGCTCCGCCCGTCCCGATCCTGCCCCCGCAAAAACAGAGCCAGGCCCGGGCGCGCCGCGCCCGGGCCTGCTC
>DVHW01000052.1 GCA_018711785.1 Candidatus Galloscillospira excrementavium | reverse complement strand
TCGGCGCGGAAGGTGGCGTAGCCCCCGTCGTGCCGGGTCACCTCCATCCCGTTCACCAGCACCCGCGCGCTGGCGTTCACGCCGCGGAACTCCACATACACCCGCTGCTCTGCCGGGTCGAACTCCGGCCGGATAAACTCCTTTTCATACGTGCAGGTCCCCCGCCAGTAGTCGTTCCCGCCGTCCTGTCCATCATGGCCATTCCACGTATGGGGGAGGTCCACCCGCTCCGCGCTCCCCTTCGGCCCGTAGAAGGTCCAGTTCTCATTCAGTCCGATGCGCTCTCGCGTCATTTGCCCTCGCCTCTCTTTCTTCCGCGTTTATATCACTACTACCGGAACTCTGTTTTCTTATGCTTTCTTCTGCCCCTATCCGAAGGATTTTCAAAAATGACAATTCAGATAGGCTACCGAGCGTTGGAGGCTCTCGACGGCATTATGATTCACATGGTTTCGATGACTCTCCAGTACGACGGCCTGGATGCCATTGGCCTTGGCCTGTCGGGTCAGCCGGTCCAGTGACATATTGCCGCACCCGAGCTCCATGCTGTCCGATTTCAGAATCGGGGTCATGGAGGGACCTCGCTGTCGGCTTCCCCGGTCATTGATGTGCCACATGCGCATGCGATTGCCCAGCTTCTCCATCCACTCTACGGCGTCGGCCCCTGCTTCCGTGAACCAGTAGCTGTCGAATTCAAAGCCCACAGTTGCTGGATCTGTGCTCCGCAGGATGTACTCATAGGCCCGCTCCCCGCCCTCCGTGAGGCGGCACAGCTCGGCATTGTGGTTGTGGTAGAGCAGGCGGATCCCCGCCTGCCGCAGCTGCTCGCCGTACTCGTTCAGATCCGCGCACAGCCCTTTTACGGCGGCGCGGCTGGTGTAGTCGAAGCGGTACATCCCGGTGATCACCACCTTGTCGGTGCCCAGGTCCCGGGCCCGGCGGGCCACGGCCTCCGGGTCGGCCTTGATGGTGCCCAGATCCTCGTGAAGACTCACCACCTGCAGCCCCGCCTCCCGGGTAAGGGAGGCCCAGTCGTACCTCCCGCCCCGGCCCGCCGGCATGCCGGCTGCGGCGGTGAGGGCACGTACGAACAGGCCAGTGGGGCGGATCATGAAGCCGTTGAGCTCAATACCGTCGTACCCGGCGAATTTGATGGTCTCCAGGGTGGTGAAGGCCTCCTTCTCCGTGCGGGCGACCTTCCCCAGCATGATCTGCTGTACCGCTTTTACAATCATTTCCCTACCTCTTTTCCGTTCCCAGGAAGCAGACCGCCACGCCCAGCAGGGCGCAGAGCAGAAATACGCCGGCAAAGGTCATGCCCAGGGCGGCGTTTCCGCCGATGAAGTTGACCTTGTTCCACACGTCGGATAGGCTGGGCAGGGCCACCCGCAGCACCAGGGCGGCGGACGCGGCGTAGAGGGCGGTGGGCAGCAGGGGGGCAAACTTCAGCCGGGTGAACACCGCCAGGGCGGTGCTCACCGCTCCCGCCAGGGCCAGGATAAAGGCCGGCAGGGCAAACGTGCGGTCCTCCCCATCCAGCACCAGGTACAGGATGGCTCCCGCCAGGGCGGCCAGCGCCGCCGCCAGGAGCAGATAAAAACCGATGTTCCGTCCTTCCAATGGCTTTTTCATCTCACATGCCCTCCTTTTTTCCATAAGCCTTCCACAAAAACACCACCAGGGAGGCGGCGGTGAGCACACCCAGGCCGATGCAGACCCCGGTGAGGGCGGGCTGCCACCAGTACACGGTCTCGTCGATCACCGTTTCCGCCGACAGGCCGTTGATCAGGACGCTGCGGCTGTGGGCATAGTAGAAGTGCTCGTTTGCGGTCTTCATCCAGTTGAGGATGTTGCCGTCCCGCTCCTGGACGGCCAGGCTGGTGAGCTCGCTGGTGCGGCCGGTGTCGGAGAGGAAGAGGTCGGTGCCGCCGGTGATGCACTCGGCGGTGAGGACGTAGTCGGCCGCGTCCTTGGACGAGTCGGTGATGTTGATGCCCTTGAAGCCCCACTCGCCCCGCAGGATCTCGATCTGGGCGCCCCGGTGGGCGGGAGAGGCGGTCATGCCGATGCGGTTGTAGCTGGTCATGACCCCTAGGGCGTTGTCGTCCGACATGGCCCCCTCAAAGGCCCGGAAGTAGATCTCCCGGCAGGCCTGCTCGGTGGCGAAGGTGGCCACGCCGTGGCGGTTGACCTCCTGGTCGTTGAGGCAGAAGTGCTTAAAGCCGGTGATGATGCCCTTGTCGGTCATGGCCCGGGCGGTGTCCCGGCTCATGAAATAGCTGAGCATGCCGTCCTCAGAAAAGTACTCGCTGTTGCGGCCCAGGTAGGCGGTGCGGTGGATGTTGGCCCCGGGGCCGAAGACCATGGTCACGTCGGCGTACATGGCCTCTTCCGCCATGAGGGCCCCCCGCTCGGCGGCCAGCTCCAGGTTGAAGGTGGCGGCCTGGATGGGCTCATCCACATAGAGGGTGCAGGCCTTCCCGCTGCCCTTCACATAGCTGCCCTGAATCCCGCAGGGGCCGTTGGTGGAGGCGTTGGCCGGCTTGCCCACCTCGGGGATGGCGATGTTGCCCCGGTTGTCGCCGCAGATGGTGGCCAGGTCGTTGATGGAGAGCTGGTTGATAAAGGTCTGCCACTTCTCGTCGCCGTAGGCCACGTCCTTCATATCCACCAGCTTGAGCCCCGCGTCCTCTCCAAAGGGCAGGTCCCCGGTGTCAGGGGCGTCGGAGGGCTTGGAGTAGGTGGCCCCCACCATGGCCTCGGCCATGGCGTCGGTGGCGGTGAGGCCGGTGACGGCGGAGGGGAAGGTGTTCCAGTCCGCCCGGGTGAGGTAAGTGACCGCGCCCGGCAGGTGCTCGTTGAGATCGGCGTCCTGCAGCTGGTTGGACACCACGGCCCCGGTGCTGGGGCTTACGGCCCAGGTGGTGTTGTCGTAGGCCCCCAGCTCCGCCATGACCGCCTTGGCGGCGTCGCCGGCGGCGCTGTTGCCCTTCTCGTCAAACATCCCGGTGGCTCCCTTGGCGGCCAGGATGTTGTTCAGGGCGTCGTGGCAGCTGTCCCCGATGGCGAAGTAGTACTCCCCCGCGTCCAGGATATAGCACCCGGTTTTGGTGCTGTCGGCGCCGTTGGCGGCGTTCTCGTTGTAGGAGGCGAAGTAGTAGTCGGGCACGGTGATGGTCACCGTTTCGCTCTCCCCGGCGGCCAGCTCCCCGGTCTTTTGGAAGCCGATGAGCTGCACGGCCGGCTTCTCCACCTGGCCCGGCTCCCAGGGGGCCTGGGCGTAGAGCTGCACCAGGGACTTGGAGACACCGTCGAAGCCGCCGTCATTGGTGACCTTCACCTGGGCGGTGACAGTGTGGGCCTGCTGGTCCCAGACGATGCTCTCCACCTCCTGGGTGAAGCTGGCGTAGGACAGGCCGTAGCCGAAGGGGTAGGCCATCTCGGCGGCGTAGTCCCAGCCGCCCTCGCTGGCAAAGGCCCCGGCGGTGCCGGCGGCGTTGTTGATGCCAAGCACCTGGTCCTGGTAGCGGGTCTCGTAGTACTTATAGCCCACATAGATGCCCTCGGCGTAGACCAGGTAGCGGTCGCCGTACATCTTCTCCAGGTTGGTGAACTGGTAGTCGCCGAAGTTCTGCATGGCGGGAGCGGACAGGGAGTTGCTGGCCCAGGTGTCGGCCAGGTGGCCCGACACGTCGGACGCGCCGGTCAGGATGTCCGCCAGGCCGATAAAGCCGTAGTCACCCACCGCGCCAAAGACCAGGCAGGCATCCACGCCGTACTGCTCGTCCTCGATCCACTCCACGTCCATGGCGAAGGGGCTGTTGATGAGCACCACGGTCTTGGCGAACTTGCCGCTGTCGTGGATCATGCGCAGCAGATCCGCCTCCTCCTGGTGGAGGGAGAGCATGGGTACGCCATCGGCGTCCATGGGGTCCAGATCCACGCCCTCGCCGCCGTAGCGGGTGAGGAGGACGATGGCCACGTCGTTGTACTGGCTGTCGTAGGACGCCTTGAGGTCGTCGGTGTAGAAGCTCACCGGCACCTCGCCGATGTCGGAGGTGCCCCGGCTGGCCGCCGAGACACGGGTGACGCCGCTGTTGGCATAGGCCTCCCGCAGGACGGGGTTGATCTCGAACCCGGCGGCCTCAAAGGCGGCGTAGAGCTCCCCGCCCCGGTCGGCGTTGAAGCTGGCGTTGCCGGCGTTGGACTTGTAGACCGGGTCCTTCACCGAGTTGCCGAAGAAGGTGACGCTCCGCTCGTCGGCGGCCAGGGGGAGGGCGCCGTTCTCATTGCGCAGCAGCACCGTGCCCTCATGCATGACGCGGATGTTGTGATCCTGGGTGTCCGCCAGGAGCAGCTCCGAGTTCTCCGCGTTCAGCTCACCATAGGCGGAGGGATAGTAGTTGGTGTCCCCGCTCACCTCGATGGTCTGTCCTCCCGTAAGGCCCAGGAAGCTGTTGACATAGCCGCTGTAATAGAAGGCTGTGCTGGTGAGGCTCACCGCCAGGGCCAGCACCACCGCCAGGGAGGCGGTGATGCCCAGCCATTTCTGATACTTTCGCTTCATAGGTCCCTTCTTGTCTGATTCCGCTCAGGTCTCCGCCGCCTCTTTCGCGGCGGTCTTTTGCCTCTTCGCCTCGCGGACCGTCAGGACCGCGCACAGGGCGGTGAGGAGGGCCAGGGCCCCGGCGGCGCTCCAGAGGGCCACCTGCCACCAGGGGGTAATGGCCACCACCGTGGCGTCGCCCACGTTCATCACATTGGTGCGGGTGACGCCGTAGACCACGTTCTTCACCGCGTTGCGTACCGCTGTGGCGATGGCGGGGTCATCCTCGGTGCCGTCCAGGGTGCCCATGGTCCCCTTCTGGCCGCACCAGAAGTCCTGTCCGGCCAGGACACCCAGCCGGTAGTCCATCCAGCTGGCGTTCATGGACATGTCGGTGATGGCGGCCCCCTCCATGCCCCACTCATCCCGGAGGACGCCGGTCATAAGGCCGTGGTGGGCCCCGGCCCAGACCACGCCGATGCGGTTGAAGGAGCTCATCACGTTGATGGCCCCGCCCCGGATGGCCCCCTCGAAGCTCTCCAGATAGAGCTCCCGGATGGCCTGCTCGTTGCTCCAGGTGGAGATGCCGTAGCGCCCCTCCTCCTGGTCGTTGAGGGCGAAGTGCTTCACATAGGCCAGCATCCCCCGGTCCCGGATGCCCTGGACCTCGGCGGCGCAGATCTCGCCGGAGAGCCAGCCGTCCTCGGAGTAGTACTCATTGTGCCGGCCCAGGTAGGGGGTGCGGTGGAGATTGGCGCCGGGGGCGTAGATGCCCGCCATAAGGGTGGCGGTGGTGTCCTGCTGGGCGTGGAGCATATCCTCGCCGATGCACTTGCCCACCTCCATGACCAGCGCGCGGTTGTGGGAGGAGGCCATCACGTCCTCCGACGGGAAGGCCATGCCGCTGCTGCCCCCCAGCAGGCTCTTGGTGAAGCCGGTGGGCCCGTCGGACTCCCGGCTGCCGGGCAGGGAGATCTCCGGCAGGGCGGCCGTCTGGTAGGCCCCGTTGTAGACGACGTTCAGCATGGTCTCATAGGGGATCTGGGCCACCAGGTCCAGCCAGGACGGGTCGTCCGCCGGGACGTCCACAAAGTCGATGGCGCTCAGGCTCCCGCTGACGCCGAATTCCGGCGCCTCGGTGACGTCGGACCAGTAGAGCTCCTTGTACTTCTCCACCAGGGCGGCCCGACCCTCTTCCTCGTGAGTAAGGCCGTCATCCCACATGGCCTGGGTCACCCGCAGAATCACCGGCTCCGTGGGGAAGGTCCCGACCCAGTCGTTCCGGGTGAGGTAGGTGATCTGCTGGTCCTCCGCGCCCTCGTACTTGTTCAGGTCGGCGTTGTCGAAGAGGTTGGTGATGGGCTTGCCGGTGGCGGAGGAAACGGAGTAGGTCTCCGCGTCAAAGGTGGGGTTGTTCCACTTGTAGGTCAGGCTCGCGTCGCCGGTGCCAGTCATACGGCTCTCGTCGGCTCCCTTGGCCATCAGGATGTTGTTGATGGCGTTGTGGGCATCCGTACCCACGGTAAAATAGTAGTCGCCATCCTCCAGGATGTAGGTTTTGGCGTTGTTGGCGTCATAGCTCGTCAGGTCCTCTTTGAGCACCGTGATGTCGAAGTGTTCGGTGGCTCCGGCGGCGATCTCCTTCTTGTCAAAGCCGCACAGCTCCACCGCCGCCTTTTCCACGCCGTTGTCCATGTCATACTGGGTATAGGGGGACTGGAAGTAGATCTGCACCGTGTGCTTGCCGTCCATGTCCCCGGTGTTGGTCACGTCCACCCCCACCAGGAAGCTCTCTCCCTGGTCGGCCACGGTGAAGTTGGAGTACTCGAAGGTGGTGTAGCTCAGGCCGGTGCCGAAGGGGAAGGCCACGTCGGCGCTGTAGTCGTAGTCCCCGGCGTTGCCCCGGCCCAGCACATAGTCCTCATACCGGGTCTCGTAGTACCGGTAGCCCACGTAGATGCCCTCCTGGTACACCACATAGTTCATGTTGCACTTGTCGATGCCCGGGGCGTTGTTGTTCTGAGCGTAGGCCAGGCCCAGCTCCTCGGCGTTGGTATAGGGGAAGGCGTCATAGTTGGCCATGGCCGGGGAGGAGTGGTTGTCCCGCAGGAAGGTGTCCACGATCCGGCCGGAGGGGTTGACCTTGCCGGCCAGAATATCGGTCACGGCGGGCAGGCCGTTGAGGCCCAGGTTGCCCACCCACAGCACCGCGTCGATGCCGTAGTCGTCCACAAAGTCCAGCTGGAGGGTGCTGGAGGAGTTGAGGAGCACCACGATCTTCTTAAAGACCCCCTGCTCCTTCAGGGCCTGGAGGTTCTCCAGCAGCTCCACTTCCTCCTTGCACAGCTGGAGGTAGTCGCCGTCGGTCATGTAGGGCTCCAGCTCGCTCAGGCCGCTGGGCAGGTCGGCACCCTCGCCGGAGGAGCGGGAGAGCATCACCAGGGCCACGTCGCCATAGTCGGAGAAGGTGGCCTTCAGCGCCTCAGGGTACTCGCTCCAGGGCACCTCGTTGATCCGGTACTGGGAGGGGTCGCCGCCGGAGAGGGCGGCGTTCACCCGCTCATAGCCGCTGGTGATATAGAACTTCCACAGCTCGGTGTTCACGCAGCCGGGCTGGAAGCTGTTCTGGAGGGCGGAGGACAGGGTGTCCCCCTCGCTGGTGGACATGAAGGCCGAGCCGGTCCCCACCATCACCGGGTCCACCGAGGACTGGGAGAAACAGGAGAACTTGGTATCCTTCGGCAGAGGCAGGGTGTTATCCCGGTTCACCAGCAACGCAGCCCCCTCCGCCGTCACCTGGCGGCAAACGGCCCAGTCGTTGGCTACCAGGTCTTCCTCCGTTTCGTACTCCGTCCAGTAAAAGATCTGCGCGTCCGGATCCGGGATGACCTTTTGGGTCTCCGCCTCCAGCGCCGCGTTGATCATCGTGGCAAAATAGCTTGTCACGGGGATAGCCACAAGGCAGATGGCGGTAAGGACCGCGAGGACCGCCGTGGGAATTTTCCAATAGTTTCTCTTCTTTTTCCCCTGTTTCATAATGCCCTCCTTGTCAAATCGGATAAAGCGGCGGGCCACGGGCCATGCTGTGCCCGTGGCCCGCCTGTACTCAGTTGGTTGGCTGTTTCTTTGCTTTGCGGATGCTGCGCACCAGCAGGAAGGCGCACAGGGCGGTGAGCACCGCCATCACTCCGGTCGCCCCGTAAAGGGCCACCTGCCACCAGGGCGTCACGGGGATGATGGTGGCGTTCCCCACGTTCATGGCATGGCTGTGGGTGATGGAGTAGGCGATATGCTTGACCGCGTTCTGGACGGCGGTAACAATCGCCGGGTCATTCTCCAGCCCGTCCAGAGTGGCCATGCCCATGCTGTATCCATCCCAAAGGTCCTGCCCGGCAAGGACTCCCATTCGATAGTCCATATAGTTGGCCATGACAGAGCAGTCCGTAATGGCAGCGCCCTTCATGCCCCACTCGTCCCGGAGGATGCCGGTCATGAGACCGTGGTGGGCGCCGGACCACACCACGCCCAGGCGGTTGAAGGAGCTCATGACGCCCATGCCGCCGCCGTCCACCACGCTGCCCTCAAAGCCCTCCAAGTACAGCTCGCGGATGGCCTGCTCGTTGCTCCAGGTGGAGATGCCGTAGCGGCCTTCCTCCTGGTCATTGAGCGCGAAATGCTTGGTGAACACGTAGACACCGCGGTCCTGGATGGCGGCGACCTCCACGGCGGCCACCTTTCCGGACAGCCAGCCGTCCTCGGAGTAGTACTCAAAGTTACGTCCGCAGTAGGGCGTGCGGTGGATGTTGGCGCCAGGGCCGTAGATGCCGGCGTACACAGTACCGTCCTCGCCGGTAGCATGGAGGAAGTCCTCGCCGATGCACTTGCCCATGCTCTCGATGAGCTCCAGGTTGAAGGTGGCGGCCATCACATCCTCAGAGGTGTACGCCATAGCGCTGGAGCCGCCCATCAGGCTCTTGGTGAAGCCCTGCGGACCGTTCTCATCGTAGGTGCCGGGCAAGCCGATAGAGGGCACCGGCTGGGTCAGATGGAAGCCGTTGTAGATGAGGTTGGTCATCTCGCCGTAGGGGATCTGGCTGATGAGGTCGGCCCAGGAGGGGTCATCGGCCTCGGTCTGGGCAAACATGCTGGCCGTCAGGTCCCCGGCCACGCCCACGGCGGGCATGGTGGCGTCGGGATAGTAGAGGGCCTTGTACTCCTCCACGATGGCCGCCCGGTCCTCCTCGTTGTGGGACAGGCCGTCCTTCCACATCTCCTCGGTGATCCGCAGGGTCACGGGGCCCTGGGGGAAGGTGCCCACCCAGTCGTTCCGGGTCAGGTAGGTGATCTGCTGGTCCTCCGCGCCCTCGTACTTATTGAGGTCGGCGTTGTCAAAGAGGTTGGTGATGGGCTTGCCGGTGACGGAGGAAACGGAGTAGGTCTCCGCGTCGAAGGTGGGGTTGTTCCACTTGTAGGTCAGGCTCGCGTCGCCGGTGCCGCTCATGCGGCTCTCGTCGGCCCCCTTGGCCATCAGGATGTTGTTGATGGCGTTGTGGGCGTCGGTGCCCACGGTGAAGTAGTAGTCCCCATCCTCCAGGATGTAGGTCTTGGCGTTGTTGGCGTCGTAGCTGGTGAGATCCTCCTTGTCCACGGTGATCTCATAGTGCTCGGTGGCCCCGGCGGCGATCTCCTTCTTGTCAAAGCCGCACAGCTCCACCGCCGCCTTCTCCACGCCGTTGTCGATGTCGTACTGGGTGTAGGGGCTCTGGAAGTAGATCTGCACCGTGTGCTTGCCGTCCATGTCCCCGGTGTTGGTCACGTCCACCTCCACCAGGAAGGTCTCACCCTGGTCCTCCACGGTGAAGTTGGAGTACTCGAAGGTGGTGTAACTCAGGCCATAGCCGAAGGGGAAAGCCACATCAGCATTGTAGTCGTACTCCCCGGCGTTGCCCTGGCCCAGCACATAATCCTCGTACCGGGTCTCGTAGTACCGATAGCCCACGTAGATGCCCTCCTGGTACACCACGTAGTCCTGGTTGCACTTGGAGATGCCGGGGTCGGTGTTGTTCTGGGCGGTGGCGGTGTCATACTCGGCGGCATTGGTGTACTCGTAGGCGCCGAAGTTCTGCATGGCCGGGGAGGAGTGGTTGTCCCGCAGGAAGGTGTCCACGATCCGGCCGGAGGGGTTGGCGTTGCCCGCCAGGATGTCGGCCACGCCGTTGATGCCGGTCATGCCCACGTCGCCGATCCACAGCACCGCGTCGATGCCGTAGTCGTCCACAAAGTCCAGCTGGAGGCTGTTGGAGGAGTTGAGGAGCACCACGATCTTCTTGAACACGCCCTGCTCCTTCAAGGCCTCCAGATTTTCAAACATCTCCACCTCTTCCTTGCACAGCCGGAGGTAGTCGCCGTCGGTCATATAGGGCTCCAGCTCGGGCAGGCCGCTGGGCAGGTCGGCCCCCTCGCCGCCGGAGCGGGCCAGCACCACCAGGGCCACGTCGCCATAGCTGGACCAGGTGGCCTGGAGGGCGTCGGAGTACTCGCTCCAGGGCACCTCGTTGATCCGGTACTGGCCCTGGTTGCCGCCGGTGGTATCGGCGTTCACCCGCTCATAGCCGCAGGTGGCGTAGAACTTCCACTGCTCCGGGTTCACGGAGTCCTCGCCGAAGGCCTCGTCCAGGGCGGCCTTGAGGGACACCGCGTCATTGGCGGAGACCTGGCCGGAGCCGGTGCCGCCGTAGAGCAGGTTGAAGCTGGACTGGGAGAAGGGAGTGAACTTGGTGCCCGCCGCCAGGGGCAGGGTGTCGTCCTTGTTCACCAGGAGGGCCGCGCCCTCCTCCTCGATCTGCTCGCACAGCTCCTTCTCATAGGCCACCAGGTCCTCCTCGCTCTCGTAGTCGCTCCAGAAGTAGATGGTGGCGTCCGGGTCGGGCACGATCTCCTGGGTCTTCGCGTTGAGGGCCACGTTGATCGCGGTGGCGAAGTTGGCGGTCACGGGGATCGCCACGATGCACACCACCAGCAGCACCGCGGTGATGGTGGTGAGCACCGTCCAAAGGGTGCTCGCCTTTTTGGCCTTTTTCTTCATGGTCTCTCCTTCCTCCGGGAAGGGCCCCGGGCGGATCTTCCCGGCCCGGGGCCCTCTGTGTTTTCCTCTGCCGCGCGGAGGCTGCTTATTCAGCCTTGGTGGCGGTGTTGCCGTCGATGGTCCAGGTCTCGGCGCCCATAGCGCTCCAGATCTGGCCGAAGGCGCCCAGCACGTCCTCGCCGGGGGCGGTGACGGTCAGGGTGTTGCCGTCCAGCACATAGGTGAAGCCGTCCCGCTCCATGTCGTACTCAGGGAACTTGACCTTCATGTTGGTGTCATCCAGCAGGACCAGCACCAGGCCGCCGGCCTCGTAGGAGGCGATGCCCTCGGCCTCGGCCTCGCCGCCCTCAGCGGGGGTCTCGGCGCCGCCGGTGGGGGCGGGCAGGGCGGTGACGTCGTCGCAGGTGAAGGTGTAGGTGGTGGAGTAGCCCTCGGCCACGGAGTAGTCATAGGAGAAGGTGGCCTTGCTGCCGTCCATGGTCACGTCCACGGCCGCTTCGCCGATGGTGACGGCCAGGGCGCCGCCGTCCACGGCCCAGGTGCCCTGAGCCACATTGTTGTACCCGGCGTAGACCAGCAGGGTGCCGTCGGCCTGGAGATAGGCGGTGCCGCCGTTCTCGGCGTCCTCAAGGGCGGCCACGTTCTCGGGGGGCACGAACTCGGCCTTGTAGGCCTGGATGAAGGCGTTGGCGTCGGCATAGGTCTTCTCTTCGCTGCCCTCCATCGTCACAGTGCGGGTGTAGGACATGCCGGGCACCACGGGGAAGGTCATATCAAAGGAGTACACGCCGGCCACGTCGTAGGCATAGGCGGTCTGGCTGTTGGACTCGTTGCCCGCCTCGTCCACATAGGCCAGCTTAATCTGCAGGCAGGGCACACCGTCCCGCTCGGCCTCCTTCCAGGTGCCGGACATGTAGCTGGCGGTGTAGGTGGGGTTGGTAGCAGCGTCGGAGGCGTCGTAGTTACTGAACATATAACGGTCGGCCACAGCGGTGCCGTCCTCGTTCAGGTTGAGCAGGAAAGCGGCGTTGAGCATGGAGGCGTTGGCGCCGTCGCCCTCGTCAAACTTGCCGTAAAACTGGAAGGACTTGGTTGACGTGGGGGCGTCGGTATTGGAGCCGCCGGGGGTGGGGGTGGCGTCGGCGGCGTCATCGCCGCAGGCGGCCAGGGCCAGGACCATCACAAGGGAGAGGCCCAGAGCCAGGAGCTTTTTGAGTTTCATTGTGAATTCCTCCAAACTGTTATCGTATTCCGGCGGCGCTGCCGCCGGCGCTTGGGAAACAGGTTCAGCCCCGGTGGGGCAGGAAGGCGGCCACCACATTGAGTAGGGCGGCTGCGCCGAACACCGCCGAGAAGGTGATGGCCAGCGCGGGATTGCCGCCGAAGAAGGGCACCCCGGTCAGCACGTCGGCCAGGGGATAGGCGGTTTCCACCAGGTGGTTGGCCAGGGCCACAGAGAAGCAGGCACCGCCCAAGATGGGGGTAAAGGGCAGGCGCAGGGCCTCGCCGCCCACGGTCAGGACCGCACCGCCCGCCATCAGGCCGAAGGTCAGCCAGGAGAACACCCGGTCCACCGCATCCCCGGCGGTGGCCATATAGATGGCCAGGTAGGCCACCGCGCCCACCAGGGCGATGGCGGCGGCGGCCAGGCTCAGCCAGAGGCCCGGCTTCGCGTTCTTGAACAGAGCCATCTCACTTGCCCTCCTTCCTGGACTTGACCTCAGAGAGGACGTACATCAGGGCGGCGCCCGCGGTCAGCACGCCCAGGGCCACGTTCAGGCCGGTCATGGCGGGCTTCCACCAGGGCGTGAAGTCGGCCACGGCCACCTCCTCGCTCAGGCCGTTGATGAGGTTGGTGTGGGCCATGGTGTAGAAGTAGTACTTGGCCAGCTCCCGGGTCTTGCCCCAGATGAAGCCATCCTGGTCCTTCACCAACAGGTTGGACACCTCAGGCACCCGGCCGGGGTCGTTGTTGAACTGGGTGGTGCCGGCCTCAATGGCGTCGGCGGTGCCCATATAGCTGGCCGAGTCCTTGGAGGAGTCGGTCATGTTGATGCCAGTGAAGCCCCACTCCTCCCGCAGCACGGTGGTCATGGTGGCGTAGTCGCTGGCGGTGGGGACGCAGCCGATGCGGTTGTAGGCGGTCATGGTCCCCAGGCTGTGATTCTTCTGCAGGCCGCCCTCAAAGCCCTTCAGGCACACCTCACGGTAGGTCTGCTCGGTCATGAAGGTGGCCACGCCGTGGCGGTTGGTCTCCTGGTCGTTGCCGCAGAAGTGCTTGAACATGCCCGCCAGGCCCTTGTCGGCCATGGCCTTGGTCTGGATCTCGCCGCAGATGTAGCTGAGCATGGCGTCCTCGGAGTAGTACTCGAAGTTGCGCCCGGAGTAGGGGGTGCGGTGGATGTTGCCGCCGGGGGAGTAGATGTGGCGGAAGCCGATCCAGTAGCTCTCCTCCCCGAAGAAGTAGCCCCGCAGGCGGAGCATCTCCTTGCTGAAGGTGGAGGCGCAGAGCATCTCGGCGTTGAAGAGCACGCCGCCCTGGTGGCCGTCCGGTCCGTCGCCGCCGGAGTAGGCCGGGAAGCTCACGTCGGTAATGGCGTCCATGCCCATCTTATCGCCGGTGACCTGGGCCAGCTCGGTGGGGCTGAGCTGGTCGAGGAACTGCTCCCACTTGGGGTCGTCAAAGGCCACGTCCTTCATTTCGATAAAGGAGATGCCGTTGTCCTGGTTGTAGTTATAGGCGGAGATGTCGGGCGCGTCGGCGGGCTTCTCGTACTGGTAGTTCTCCATCAGGTCCTGGATCTCCGGCGTGGCGGTGAGGGTCTCCACCGTGTCGGGGAAGGTGTTCCAGTCGGCCCGGGTCATGTAGGTCACCGCGCCGGGGATGAAGTAGTTGATGTCCCGGTCGGCAAAGAGGTTGGAGACCACCACGCCGGTGTAGGGGGAAACGGCGTAGGTCGTGTTGTCCGTCTCAGCCAGGGTGTCCTGATAGGCCTTGGCCGCGTCGCCGGGGACCGGGTTGCCCTCGGCGTCGAACATGCCGGTGACGCCCCGGGCGGCCAGGACGTTATTGAGGGCGTCGTGGGCGTCGTCGCCGATGGCGAAGTAGTAGTCCCCCGCGTCAAAGACGTAGCAGCCGGTCTTGCTGGGGTCGGCGCCATTGGCGGCGTTCTGGTCGTAGGTGGCGAAGAGGTAGTCGGAGAACTCCAGGGTCACAGTCTCGCTCTCCCCTGCGGCCAGGTCGCCGGTCTCGGCGAAGTCCACCAGTTGGATGGCGCTCTTCTCGGCCTGGCCGGCCTCCCAGGGCAGCTGGACATAGAGCTGCACCACGTCCTTGCTCACGCCGGTGTAGTTGGGGGAGCCGTTATTGGTGACCTTCACCTCAGCGGTGACGGTGTGGGCCTCCTTGTCCCAGTTCACGCTCACCAGCTCCTGGGTGAAATCCGCGTAGGACATGCCGGCGCCGAAGGTGAAGACCATCTCGTCGGCGTAGTCCCAGCTGCCGCCGTCGCTGGCGTAGACGCCCTTGGCTCCGGCGGCGTTGTTGATGCCCAACACCTGGTCCTGATAGCGGGTCTCATAGTACTTGTAGCCCACATAGATGCCCTCGGCATACACCAGGTACTTGTTCTTGTACTGGCCGGTCAGGTTGTCGAAGGTGAAGTCGCCGGCATTCTGCATGGCGGCGGAGCTGAGGGAGTCGGCGGCGTAGGTGATGACATTCCGGCCCGAGGGGTCGGCCTGCCCCAGGATGGCCTGGGCCACGCCGTGCATACCGTAGTTGCCCGGATAACCCACCCACAGGCAGGCGTCCACACCGTAGTCGGCCAGCCAGCCCAGCTCCATGGCGTAACCGGAGTTGACCACCACGATGATTTTGTCAAAGGCGCCGGAGTCCCGGATCATCTCCAGGGTGTCGATCTCCTCCTGGTGGATGCTCAGCTCGGGCACGCCGGCTGGGCCCTCCTGCCAGTCGCCCTGGAGGCCGTGGTTCAGGTCGCCCTCCTCGCCGCCGTAGCGGCTCATAACGTAGATGGCGGCGTCGCCGTACTGGGAGAAGGAGCTCTCCGTACCGGCGTAGGCGCTGGCGGGAATCTCACCGATGAGGCCGGTCTTGGTCCGGGTCCCGCCGGCGGCCACGATGGCGTCGTACACCGTCTGGTTGACCTGGGCCCCCGCCTCCTTCAGGGCGTCAAAGAGGTTCACGCCGTCATTGGGAGGCCCGCCGGAGCCGCCGTGGTACACCGGGGTGGCGGCGGCGTAGCCGAAGAGGGTGACGCTGGCGCCGGCGGCCAGGGGCAGGGCGTTGTTCTCGTTGCGCAGGAGCACGCTGCCCTCGATCTGGCTCTGGATGAGATAGGCCTCCAAGTCGGCGCGCATCTCGTCCATGGAGGCGTAGTCGGACTTGATGTAGGTGGTGTCATCCGTCGCCTGGATCGTGGGCGGCATGGTGCCCAGGAAGAGGTTGATGTCCCCCTCCCGGGTGAAGGCGAGGCTCTGGCCAAACATGGTGAGGGAGAAAACCAGCACCATGGTGGCGCAGAGACCGCGCCAGAGGTTTTTCTTCTTCATGCGGGGCCTTCCTCCTTTTCGTTATCCCTCCGCAGCGCGGGAGGCGGCGGGGCTCACTCGCCCATGAAGGCGGGGGTGAAGTCGAAGGAGGCGGTCTTGGTGTTCACCTGAATGGTGGTCTCGGGATAGGCCACGCTCTCCAGGTACTGCTCGGCGGTCCAGGGCTCGGCGTTGGGGTCGGCCACCGCGGCGCCGGTGGTGGTGTCGATGGTGCCGGGCACAACGGCCTTGCCCATGTCATCGTTCCAGTTGTCGGTATCCAGCCAGTAGGTCTGGTCCTGGCTGCGGACCACGCGAGTGGGGGCAGAGAGGGTCACGTCCAGCAGGTCCTCGTCCAGGTCGTTGACCTGGGAGGTGTAGGTGCCGTAGAACTTGACGATGTAGTTGGTGCGCTCGTTGCCCTTGGCATCATTGGTGCTCTCGGCCAGCTCCAGGGCGGAGAAGCAGGAGCTGGAGATCACCAGGCAGTAGGTGTCGTCGTCCATCAGGGTGAGCTCCTGCTGGTCGAAGGTGGTGAGGTAGTAGTTGTACTGGGGGCGCATGTTCTGGTAGCTCAGGCGGCCGGGGGTCAGGTAGATGCCGGTGGTCTTCCCGCCGGCGCTGCCGCCGCCGCAGGCGGCGAGGGCCAGGACCATGAGTGCGGACAGGGCCAGTGCAGCCAGTCTCTTTGCGTACCTTTTCATAATGGGTATCCTCCTTTTCTTTATCCGGGGACCTGCCCCCCGGCTGATGGTTCACAATTTATTCATTTTCGCCAAGCTTTTCAATGAATATCGCACAACCTTCCTCCCAGGCCGCACAACCTTACTATTTCCCTCCGCCGTTTCTTGACTTCCCTTGTATAACTT
>DVHW01000051.1 GCA_018711785.1 Candidatus Galloscillospira excrementavium | reverse complement strand
CAGCAGCACGCCCTGGCTGAAGGAGGGGATGTTGTGGGCCGCACAGTGGTCCACCAGGGAGAGCAACAGGTTCTTGGAGAGAATATAGACCTCCAGGGACTCGCAGCCTTCGGCGGCAAAGGGATGGACCGACACATCGGAGACAAAGCCGTCCGGACCGACGGTAAAGTAGTCGGAGTTGTGAGGATCCCCCTTGGGGGTGCTGGTGCAGACGGCGGTGATGTCGGCGCCGCTCTTGAGGTGGTGGTCAAACACGTCGCTCAGGGGCAGGTTGACCGCCAGATCGCCGCCGGCCAGGACCACATACTCCTGCCGGATGCCCTGGAGGTAGGAGCGCACCCCGGCCAGGGCGTCCATCCGGCCCCGGTAGACGTTGCGGTTTTTATCCGAATAGCCGAAGGGGGGGAGGATGCGCAGGCCGCCGTGCTTGCGGGAGAGGTCCCAGTCCTTGCCAGAGCCCACATGGTCCAGCAGGGACTGGTAGTTGGCGTGGACGATGAGGCCGATGTCGGTGATGCCGGCATTGACCATGTTGGAGAGCATGAAGTCGATGACCCGGTAGCGGCCGCCGTAGGGGATGGAGCAGGTATTGCGGCGCTGAGACAGCTCCCGCAGCTCCGGATTGGAGCGATAGGCGAAGATGATGCCGTGCAGGTCGTTCATCACTTCGCACCTCCCTTCACGTTCCGGGTGACCATGGCGTTGGCGGGGACCACCGCACCGTCACCCACTTTCAGATTCTGGGCCACCACGGCGATGCCCCAGTCGCCGGCCTCGTCGCCGGAGGAGGGGGGCGGCGTGCCCACCCTGGCATCCTCACCGATGACGGTGTTCTCCGCCACGATGGCGTACTCGATGACCGCGCCCTTCTTGACCACTGTGCCGGGCATGAGGATGGAGTAGTGCACCCGGGCGCCCTCTTCCACGATGACCGAGTTGAAGAGTATGGAGTTAGCCACCTCGCCCCAGACCTCGCAGCCGCCGGTGACCATGGAGTGGGACACCTTGGCATCCGGCCCGGTGAAGTGCGGCGGCTTGGTTGGGCTGCGGGCATAGATGGGCCACTCGGTGTCGTACAGGTCGATGCCGTTATCAGGGGAGAGCATATCCATATTGGCATCCCACAGGGAATTGATGGTGCCCACATCCTTCCAGTAGCCGGAGAAGCGGTAGGCGCTCATCTTCTCCCCTGCATTCAGCATGGCGGGGATGATGTTTTTGCCGAAGTCGTTGCTGGAGTCCTCATCGGCCTCGTCGGCCACCAGATACTGCTTCAGCTTGGACCAGGTGAAGATATAGATGCCCATGGAGGCCAGGTTGCTCTTGGGCTTCTTGGGCTTCTCCTGGAATTCGTAGATGTCGTCGTTCTCATCCACGTTCATGATTCCGAAACGGCTGGCCTCGGCCATGGGTACCTCCAGCACGGCGATGGTGCAGTCGGAGCCGCGCTCCTTGTGCTGGCGGAGCATGTCGGAGTAATCCATCTTATATACATGATCACCGGACAGGATGAGAACATAGTCCGGGTCATAGAGCTCGATAAAGCCGATGTTCTGGTAGATGGCGTTGGCCGTGCCCTTGTACCAGGTGCCCTTGTCTCCGGCCCGCATATAGGGCGGGAGGATGTGGACACCCCCGTCGGAGCGGTCCAGATCCCAGGGCTGGCCGGTGCCGATGTAGGCGTTGAGCTCCAGAGGCTGGTACTGGGTCAGCACGCCCACGGTGTCGATGCCGGAGTTGACGCAGTTGGAGAGGGGAAAGTCGATGATGCGGTACTTGCCCCCAAAGGGGACGGCAGGTTTTGCCACGTGGCTGGTCAGGGCGTAGAGCCGGCTGCCCTGTCCGCCAGCCAGCAGCATGGCGACACATTCCTTTTTCATGTTCGATCACTCCTGGTCCGTTGAGGTGGGGATTTGCCGGGGGATTACGCTTTGGGGGATGCTTTGCCCGCTTTGGCGGGCGGAAGGACGTTTCCCTTGCCGGCGGAGGTCCGGCCGCTCTCCACCGCCTTGGAACGCCGCTTGGGGAACTTTCGGGTACACCGGTAGAGGACCGCCGACATGGGGGGCAGGTCCAGCACCAGGGACTGCTCCATGCCGTGGCTGGCCACGGCCTCGGTCTTCAGGGGTGCGCGGTCGCCCAGACCGGCGCCGCCGAAGGCAACCTCGTCCGAGCTGAACACCCGCTCGTACTGACCCGCCACCGGGGCGCCCAGGCGGTAGCCCTGCCGGTGTACGGGAGAGAAGTTGCAGACCGTCAGGAGGAACTCCCCCTTCTTGCTCCAGCGGAGGAAGCCCACGCAGTTGCCCTGGTAGTCGTCGGCGCAGATCCACTGGAAGCCCTCCCAGGAGAAGTCCTGCTCCCACAGCTCGCTGTGGGCGAGATAGAAGGCGTTGGCCGCCTTGAAGAAGGCCTGAGTCTGCTGGTTTTCTTGATTGGCCAGCAGGTGCCAGTCCAGGGAGTGCTCGTAGTGCCACTCATTCCACTGGCCGAACTCGCTGCCCATCATCAGAAGCTTCTTGCCCGGATGGGTGAGCATGTAGGTGTAGAACACCCGCACGCCGGCGAACTTCTCCAAATACTCCCCGGGGATCTTGTTGAGGAAGGAGCCCTTCATGTGGACCACCTCGTCGTGGGAGAGGGGGAGGATGAAGTTCTCCGAGAAGGCGTACATCAGGGAGAAGGTGATGTCCTTGTGGTTGAACTGGCGGAAGTAGGGGTCCAGCTTCATGTAGTGGGTGATGTCGTTCATCCACCCCATGTTCCACTTCAGGTTGAAGCCCAGCCCCCCCTGGTCCACCGGGTGGGTGACCCCGGGCCAGGCGGTGGACTCCTCCGCTACCATCAGCACGTCGGGATGGGCGGCGAACACGCCGATATTGAGCTGCTGGAGGAACTCAATGGCCTCCAGGTTTTCCTTGCCGCCGTATTGGTTGGGGACCCACTGGCCGTCCTGGCGGCTGTAGTCCAGGTAGAGCATGGAGGCCACTGCGTCCACCCGCAGGCCGTCGATGTGGTACACATCCAGCCAGAAGTGGGCCGAGGAGTAGAGGAAGGAGCGCACCTCGCTGCGGCCGTAGTCGAACACCCGGGTGCCCCAGTCGGCGTGCTCCCCCTTCCGGGGGTCGGCGTACTCGTAGCAGGCCGCGCCGTCAAACTCGTACAGCCCGAAGGCGTCCTTGGGGAAGTGGGCGGGTACCCAGTCCAGGATGACCCCCACCCCGGCCTGGTGGAGCTGGTCCACCAGATACATAAAGTCGTGGGGGGTGCCGAAGCGGCTGGTGGCGGCGAAGTAGCCGGTGCACTGGTAGCCCCAGGAGGCGTCCAGGGGGTGCTCGGTCACCGGCATGAGCTCCACGTGGGTGAAGCCCATCTCCTTGACGTAGGGCACCAGATAGCGGGCGATGTCCCGGTAGGAGAGGAACTGGTCGTCCCCGGTGCGCCGCCAGGAGCCCAGGTGGACCTCGTAGATATTAAGGGGCTGGTCATAGATGGGTTTGGCCCTCCGGCGCCTGAGCCAGGCCCCGTCCCCCCACTGGTAGCCGGCCAGGTCGTAGAGCTTGGAGCCGGTGCCCGGCCGGGTCTCGGCGTGAAAAGCGTAGGGGTCGGCCTTGGCCAGCACCCGCCCGTCGGCGGTGTGGACGGCATATTTATAAGTATCGTAGCGCGCCAGACCGGGGATAAAGCGCTCCCATACGCCCCCCTCCAGCCGCTCCATGGGGTGGGAGGAGTCGTTCCAGCCATTGAAATCCCCCATGACGGCCACCTGCTCGGCATTGGGGGCCCAGACCCGGAACATATACCCCTCCTGTCCGTCCTGGCACAGGGGATGGGAACCCAGGTAGTCCTGGGCCCGCCGGTTCTGGCCCGACAGGAAGAGGGAGAGAGGGGTCGGCTTGTCCGGCTGTCTCTTTTGCTGGGGCATGGGAGGCACCTCCAAGAATTGGGTAATTTTTACAAAAATAAAAGGGAGAATAAATCTGCAGGCATCAATTTGACACAAAGCACTATATTTCAAGAAATGAATTTGTATAAATTATACAACAATATGAGGGGACAGTCAAGGCGAAGTTTTCCATTTCAAAGGGAGGCCGCGATTGGGTTAAAAGAAGGGAGATTTCCCGCGGTAAAGCGGAAAAAAAGGCTGATTTTAAGGGAAATTGTGCCAAAAATGTGAGGCGGACGCAAGAAGTATGACCAGTCCGGGCGCAAAAAAAGAGGCGGGGGCAGAGCTTCTGGTAGAAAAATGCCCCCCAAGCAGACCTGCAGCTTGAGGGGCAGAAAACGGTTACGGAGAATAAGCGGCCGGCCCTCCGGTGCGGAGGGCGTCCAGGGCCTGGAGAGACTTGAGCAGATGCTCCCGCTGGAGCTCGTAGCCCTCCTCCCCCAGGCGGGTGAAGCACTCCCCCAGGATGAGGGCCAGCTGACAGGTCAGGTGGGGGGCGGAGTACATGCCCTCCTGGTTGTAGTATTGGGCGGTCTCCGCCAGCTCCCGGGCGGCGGAGACCTGGCCCTGCTTCAGGGCCTCCTGGGCGGCATAGGTGCCGGCGTAGGCGTGGAGCAGGTAGCCCTCATCGGTGGAGGCGGCCTTTTTGTCGGCCTCCAGGGCGGCCAGACAGTCCAGCCAGCGGCAGGCGCGGAAGGCCGAGCGGGCCTCGTCCAGGCCGTCGGGGGCGGTGCCGTCGGATACGGCGGCATCGGAGAGAAAGTAGCTGGTGGGCAGGTCCAGGGCCCGGGCCAGGTATTCCAGGGTGCGCACCGAGGGGGTGGCCGAGTCGTTCTCGATTTTGGAGAGCATGTTGCGGGTGATATAGTCCCCCACCAGCTCCTTCTGGGTCATGCCCCGCTCCAGGCGGGCCGCCTTGATCTTCTGCCCCAGGGTCACGCCCCATCCCTCCCTGCGTAAATTTTATTTACCTGCCTATTTTAACAGGAAACGGGAGCATTTGCAAGGGGAAACCTCACCCGGCCATGAACAGGGTCTTGAGGAAGCGCAGGAAGATGCCGGGCACGTTCAGCCGCTCCACCGCCTCGCTGGCCACGATGGGGATGGTCTCCCGCACCTCGCCGTTCACCAGCACCACCATCTCCCCCAGCTTCTGGCCCGCCTCCACGGGGGCTTCGACTTCCTCGCTCAGGCGCAGCTCGGTGGTGACGGCGTTGAGCTCCGCCTTGTCGATGAGGATGCGGCTGGAGCGCTGGAGCACCCCCTGGACCTGGGCCTTCTCGCCCAGCAGGACCTCGGTGGGGGGCAGGGCCTGGGAGGGGTAGACGTCAGTGAGGGTATAGTTGGCAAAGCCGAAGTTCAGAAGGCTCTTGGCGGTCTCGAAGCGCTGGTCCGAGGTGGGAGACTTGAGCACCACGGCGATGAGCTCCATGCCGTCCCGCTCCGCGGTGGCGGAGAGGCAGTAGAGGGCGGCGTCGGTGGAGCCGGTCTTGAGACCGGTGGCCCCCTCATAAAAGCGGATGAGCTTGTTGGTGTTCACCAGCTGGAAGGCCCCGTCCCGGAGAGAGTCCATCCAGATGGTGGTGAACTCCCGGATGCCGGGGTGGTTGAGGATGAGCTCCCGGCTCATCAGGGCGATGTCATAGGCGCTGGTCAGGTGGCCCGCCGCGGGCAGGCCGGTGCAGTTGACAAAGCAGGTGTCCTCCATGCCCAGCTCGGCGGCCCGGCGGTTCATCAGCTCCACAAAGCCCTCCTCGCTGCCGGCCAGGTGCTCGGCCAGGGCCACGGCGGCGTCATTGCCCGAGACCACGGCCACCGCCTTGAGCATGTCCCGCACCGTGAACTGCTCCCCCTCCTTCATATAGGTCTGGGAGCCCCCCATCCCGGCGGCATGGGCCGAGACCGTGACCACATCGTCCAGCTTCAGCCGGCCGTCGTCCACCGCCTCCATCACCAGCAGCAGGGTCATCACCTTGGTGACGCTGGCGGGCTCCAGCTTGTCGTGGGCGTTCTCCTCGTAGAGCACCGTCCCGGTCTCCTTCTCCATCAGGACCGCGGCACCGGCCTCCACCGCCGGCGCCCCGGCCACCGCGCCGGCGGTCAGGCCGGGCAGGAGGAGCAGAACGGCGGAGAGCAGGACGGCAAGGTGTTTTTTCATGGCGCATTTCCTCCGTGATTGTCAGTCTATCCAAGAGGATATGGAACCCGGGGGGATTCTATACGCCAGAAAAAGTTTCCTGTCCGGCGCCGCGACCTGGATTCTTAAGAAATCGTGACAAAATTTTTACAAATAGTTTCATTCTGGCGGCGGGCGGTTGACTTTTTTATGTCAACGAAATAGAATGGGACCAACCTTTGTCGAAATGTGGTGGATGGATAATGCAGGGCGGCGCACGATTGGGAAAAGAACGGAGACAAGAGCGGCAGCGGCTGGAGACCATCCTACCGCTGCTATACTTCCCGCTGGCTATCTTTTTCCAGGAGATGGTAGTCAAGGCGTGGAGTTCCGGCACAGTAGTGGACCGGGGGACCTGGTACACCCTGTGCTTCTCCCTGGCCCTGGGGGCAGTGTGCGACCTGCTGTGCTCCCTGCTGGGCGAGCGGGGCAACGTCCGCGTCAGCCGGGTGCTCTCCTGCCTGCTGACGCTGTGGTTCCTGGTGCAGACGGTGTACTACACCATCTTCCGCATGTTCATGACGGTCTACTCCATGGGAGCGGCCGGGAAGATCTGGACCTTCTGGATAGACATCCTGAACGGCATCCGCACCGCCTGGCTCCCCCTGCTCCTCCTGCTGCTGCCTACGGTGCTGCTGTTCTGCCTGGGACGGCGCTTCACCCCCAAGGCCCGGGCGGGGCGGAGAGTCCTGATCGTTCTGGCCCTGGCCGCGGTGGGCTGCCACGGGTTGGGGGTGGTGTCGGTGAACCTCTCCACGGGAGGGGCCCTCTCCCCCCGCTACCTCTATTATGAGGAGTTCGTGCCCGACCTCTCGGTGTCCAACTTCGGCGTGATGACCACACTCCGGCTGGACCTGTGCCAGCTGCTGGGCCTGGGGGGCGACGGCCTGCCCGACCCTGTGGTGACGCCGGAGCCCACCCCCGAGGCCACCCCAACTCCCTCCGACGGAACGGAAAACCCGGACCCCACACCCACCCCGGTGGTGTATGAGCCCAATGTGATGGAGATCGACTTCGACGCCCTGGCCGGGGAGACCACCGATGAGACCCTGCGGCAGATGGCGGCCTACTTCGCCAGCGTGGAGCCCACCATGCAGAACGAGTACACCGGGCTCTTCGAGGGGAAGAACCTGCTCTGGTTCACCGCCGAGGGCTTCTCCCGCTTCGCCGTGGACCCGGAGATCACCCCCACCCTCTACAAGCTGGCCAACTCCGGCTTTGTCTTTGAGAACTTCTACAATCCCCTCTGGTGGGTCTCCACCTCCGACGGGGAGTATGTGGCCACCACCTCCCTCATCCCCAAGCCCGGCGTGTGGTCCATGTACCGCTCGGGCAGCAATGACATGTACTTCGCCATGGGTAACCAGCTCCGCGCCCTGGGCTACAAGACCATGGCCTTTCACAACCACACCTGGGACTACTACCACCGGGACGTGTCCCACCCCAACCTGGGCTACGACTACCGGGGTCTGGGCCACGGGCTGGACGTGACGCCGGTGTGGCCCGAGTCCGACGTGGAGATGATGCAGCTCAGCCTGCCCGAGATCGTGGGGGACCAGCCCTTCCACGCCTACTACATGACGGTCAGCGGCCACATGAACTACACCTTCCTGGGCAACTCCATGGCCGCCAAGCACCGGGATGAGGTGGGCCACGAGGACATGAGCGAGAACGCCCGGGCCTACCTGGCCTGCCAGATGGAGCTGGACCAGGCCCTGGAGTACACCTTACAGTATCTGGAGGAGACCGGCCACCTGGAGGACACCGTCATCTGCCTCTCCGCAGACCACTACCCCTACGGCCTGGAGCAGTCGGTGCTGGACGAGCTCAACGGCGGCCCCCTGGACATGCGCTTTGACGTGTACAAGAGCACCCTCATCCTCTGGAGCGGAGACATGGAGGAGCCGGTCCACATCACCAAGCCCTGCTCCAGCCTGGACATCCTGCCCACCCTCTCCAACCTCTTCGGCCTGGAGTACGACTCCCGGCTGCTGATGGGCCGGGACATCCTCTCGGACAGCCCGGGCCTGGTGGTCCTCTCCGACCGGAGCTACATCACCGACCTGGGCCGGTACGACTCCAAGGCCGACCACTTCACCCCCAACGAGGGCGCCGAGATCCCGGAGGACTACGTGGTCACCACCCTCCGGCAGGTCAACAATATGTTCAGCTACTCCAAGCTGATTCTGGAGCAGGACTACTACGCCAAACTGGGATTGTACCACGACACGGAGTAGTCGAAAAAGGACGGAATTTTGGGGACGAATCCAGGTGAATTTTCCCCCTGCTTGCGGTAAAATGGAGATGGCACCCCCCGGAACAAATCGGCAAACGACGAAAAAGGAGGAGTCATCATGCATGCAAGCGGAATCCGGAAAAAATCCCTGCGCATACTCCTGGCAGTCCTGGCGGCCTGTTCCATCCTGGTCCTCCCTGCGGCGGCAGGGGTGGCCGACAGTACCTACTACAACACCGGTATTTTGACCATGGCGGAGATTGGAGGCACGGCGGGCCTTCTGAAGGGCGACGTCATCGTCATGACGCCGGAAAACAATGTCTTTTACACCGGCAGTACGGCGGAGCAGATGGTGGTCGACGGGACGGTCCAGATCCTCGCGGTGCCCGGTGTGGGCAGCAGCTCCATGGGGCCGCCGCCTTTGCCAAGCACATCGCGTCCATCAAGAATCAGCCGGTGGCGGCCATTGTCGTGGGCTATGGAGACGGCTCCATCTATACCGAGGGGCCGCAGGGCTACTTTATCGGACGGCCCTCCAATGTGCTGGGGGTCTGGTACGAGGAGCCGGCCTCCCAGACCATTGTGGATCTCTATGCTGCCGGCGCCCGGCCCGCCATGCTGGTGGGACACAGCAAGGGGAACGTGGATATCGCCAACGCCCTCTTCAAGATGTACAATGAGGGCAACCAGAGCTGGTATGAGGGGGTTACCTTCAAGACCTTCGGCTGCGGCGTCAATGTGCCGGACGGGGTGGGGAGCTTCCAGCAGTACATCGGCACCCTGGATACCCTGGGATATACCAACACGGTCAGCTGGCGGAACATGACCTATGTCTATGGGCGCTATCACACGACGAATCCCTTCTATGCGTTTACCTATATGCCCATCCAGAATTACCTGTGAGAAAAGACCGGAGCGGCCGCGTATCCTCGCGGCCGCTCCGGCATTTCTGGGCGCTACTGCTTTCTCCTCCAGCCCTTGTCTGCGAATACGATGGCCAGCACGGCCAGGACCAGCCCGGCAATGGACAGCCAGATGGGAGAGTCCGGAATGGCGAAGCTGAGCACGATGAGGATGACCGCAGCGGCGGCCAAAATGAGGGAGATCGTGGATTTTTTCATGGAGCGCATCCTTTCCTCAGTGGCGTTGGGGAACCCGTTTTCTGATAGAATAACACAGAACGCGCCCCTTGTCGAGACATGTGGGGGATGGTATAA
>DVHW01000050.1 GCA_018711785.1 Candidatus Galloscillospira excrementavium | reverse complement strand
GGAGCGGCTTTTTCCAGGCAGGTCCGATGGGCGGACTATGCGCGCCGGCGGAGGAGCGGCTGGTCTTTCTGTGAAAAGAGGTCGGCTGCGCCGGATAGTTTATTCGCAGTTTAAGAATGGCGGGGAAAACTGTGCTATGATATCAGGTATCGGAGGGAGGCGGCCGGAGTGACCATAAAAAAGCGTCTGTTCTTGTCCAATATTCTGATGATCGCCGTCCCCGCAGCCATTGTGGCTTTTGTGGGACTGCTATGTGTGGTCCTGCTTTGGTCTGCCCTTCAGGGGAACCACGCCGTACGGCCGGAAGACGGCGAGGACCTCACCCGCATTGGCCGGGATATGGCCGGACAGATTCAGGACGCCATGGCCGCCGCCCCGGACACATGGGCCGATCAGGTGGAGAGCCTGAAGTCTCTGGCAGAGTCCGGCGCTCTCCGGGTCATGGTGGTGCAAAACGGCGGCCTTGCCTATGATGCGGGTGAGGAGCAGCCGGAAGACCTCCAGCTGGCGCAGGCGGCGGACAGCATCTCCGGGCCAGAGGTGCTCCTCTCTGCCGGGGAACGGAGCGTATACCGGGCCAGCGCCGAGTACCGTGGCGGCACCTGGTCCCTGTATCTCTTCGGCACCAGGCAGGAGCACCTGGCCGGCGGATGGAAGGCCTTTCTTGCGCTGGTGGCCGTCGGGCTGGTCTTTGTCGTATTCCTGACTATTTTAATGACCAACCGCTTTCTGACCCGGTTTGTGATCCGCAGGATCGAAGAACCCCTTGATCTGCTGAGCGAGGGGGCACGCAGGCTTGGCGGCGGCGATTTGGACTACCGGATCGACTATACCGGGAAGGACGAATTTGCCCCGGTCTGCGGCGCTTTCAACGAGATGGCCGCCCGCCTGAAGGAGTCTTTGGAGCGCACCCGCCGGGACGAGGAGAGCCGGAAGGAGCTGCTGGCGGGCATTTCCCATGATCTGCGCTCCCCCCTGACCTCCATCCAAGCCTATGTGGAGGGGCTGCTGGATGGAGTCGCTAAGACAGAGGAGGCCAGACAGAGGTATCTGCACACGATCCGCACAAAGGCGGAGGACATTGACCGGCTGGTATCCCAGCTCTTCCTCTACTCCAAGCTGGACCTGGGGGGCGTGCCGCTGGACACACAGGCGGTCCGCCTGGATGAATTTATCACCCATTTTGTGGAGAAGGCCGCCCTGGACAGCCGGGTCCGCGGACTGGAGGTCACCGTGGACAGTCTGGCTCCGGTGACCGTTTCCGCCGACCCGGAGCAGCTGTCCCGGGTCCTCTCCAATGTATTGGAGAACAGCATCAAGTATAAGAGCAAAGCGATGGGGCACCTTCATATCACCTTGGAGGAGAGCGGCTGTCTGAGCCTGGCGGATGACGGGCCCGGCGTCCCGGAGGAGGACCTGCCAAAACTGTTCGACGTCTTTTACCGCAGCGACCCGGCCCGGAGAAACCCCGCCGGAGGCAGCGGGCTGGGGCTGGCCATCGCCTCCAAGGCGGTGTATAGTATGGGTGGGACGATACGGGCCTGCAGCCGCCCCGGCGGAGGGCTGACCATTGAGATCACCTTGCCAAAGGAGGGAGACCGCCGTGCAGAAGATCCTGATCATCGAGGATGACGGGGATATCGCCGCCATTGAGCGGGACTACCTGGAGCTGAATAACTTCCATGTGGAGATCGCCCCGGACGGGATCACCGGGCTGGAGCGGGGACTCCACGGGGCGTTCGACCTGATCCTGCTGGACCTGATGCTGCCGGGCATGGATGGCTTTTCCGTCTGCCGGCGGCTGCGGGAGGAGACCGACATTCCCATTCTCATGGTGCCCGCCTGGCGGGAGGATATCGACAAGATCCGCGGGCTCGGCCTGGGGGCGGATGACTACATCGAAAAGCCTTTCTCCCCCAGTGTGCTGGTGGCCCGGGTCCGCGCCCACCTGGCCCGGTATGCGCGCCTGACCGGCGGACAGCAGAAGGCAGATCCGGAGCTCCGGGCGGGCGGACTGAGGCTGAACACGGCGACCCGCCGGGTCTATGTGAACGGACAGGAGGTGGAGCTGAAAAACCGGGAATATGAGCTGCTCCACTTCCTGATGCTCCATCCGGACATGGTGTTCAGCCGCGAAGCTCTGTACGAGAAGATCTGGGGTCTGGACGCCATGGGGGACAACGCCACCGTGGCGGTCCACATCAACCGCGTCCGGGAAAAGATCGAGCCAGATCCCAGCCGCCCCCAGTATATCCAGACGGTTTGGGGCGCGGGCTACCGCTTCAAGGGTCAATAACAGGAAGGAGTGGAGAGGGAGATGTGGCTTCTATTTGCGGTCGGCTCGGCCTTTTTTGCGGGCGTGACAGCCATCCTGGCCAAGTGCGGCATCCGAAAGACGGATTCCACGGTAGCCACCGCCATCCGCACGGTCGTAGTTTTGATTTTTGCCTGGATCATGGTGTTTGTGGCGGGCTCCCAGGACCAGATCCGGAACATAGGTTGGACAACGCTCCTGTTTCTGATCCTGTCCGGACTGGCCACCGGGGCCTCCTGGCTGTGCTATTTCAAGGCGCTCCAGCTGGGCGACATCAACAAGGTGGTCCCCATCGACAAATCCAGCACTGTGCTGACCATTCTGCTGGCCTTTCTCCTGCTGAGGGAGCCCATCGGCCTGTTCCAGGGGATCGGGGTGGTTTTGATCGGCGCCGGCACCTTTCTGATGATCGAGAAGAAACAGCAGGAGGAGCCCCGCGCAGCTGCCGGGAAAAGCTGGATGCTCTATGCCTTCGGCTCCGCCATTTTCGCCAGCCTTACCGCCATTCTGGGCAAGGTGGGCATCCAGGGGGTGGAGTCCAATCTGGGGACCGCCATCCGCACCGGGGTGGTGCTGGTCATGGCCTGGGTCATGGTGCTGGTGACCGGCAAAGCCAAAGAGGTGCGGCAGGTACCCGGACGGGAGCTGGCCTTTATCTGC
>DVHW01000049.1 GCA_018711785.1 Candidatus Galloscillospira excrementavium | reverse complement strand
GTCTCTTCGTAATGTTGTTGAGAGGAATTGGGGTACTTTTCCTGCTAAAATGGGGGCAGAAAGGATGGATCGCCATGAAATCGCGCCTGCTCCCCGGGCTCTGCGCCCTCCTGCTGCTCCTCTCCGCCTGCGCGCCCCAGGAGGGGGCCGCCTCCCCCGCGCCGGAGGGGGCCACCCCCACCCTCCCGCCGGTGACCGGGTCGCCCACCGCCGGGCTGGAAGAAACTCTCACGCCCACCGCTCCGGAGGTCACGCCGGCGTTCGACGCCGTCCCCACCCCGCTCACCGAGGAGGCTATCCGCAGCTTCTATGCTCAGGATGGGTACAAGGTACGGAAACTCACCTCCTATGAGGGGGATTTTCTGGTGGAATACGGGCGCTCCAATATTCCCCACTACTCCCTCCTGGGGTGGGTGTTTGGCGAGACCGGCCGGGAAGTACAGCTCACCGCCATGACAGAGTTTGCCTCCTATGAGGTCACCGGACCCGGCGAGGTGACCTATACCACCACCGGCCAGGACACCACGGTCCCCTACACCGGCCTGCCGGAGACCGTGACGCTCCGTGTGCTGGGAAACGAGAATGGATTTCTCGACTCCAACGGCGTGGCAGTCAGCTCTTATACGGAGACCGCCTGGGCGGACCCGGCGGAGGAGGTGCTGATAGGGCGGCCCGACGCCGATGAGATCAACTCCTACTTTCAGCTTCTTGACGTCCGGGTGGACGTGGACGGCCTCTCCTTTTCCTTTGGCCCGGATACCGACGATTCAGAGCGCTTCCAGGAATTCTTCATCCCCACACCTCATGCCGCCACCTTTGAGACCCAGTTTGACTCCGACACCCGGCAGTTCACCATCCGTTTTTACCATACCTCGCTGGCCAGCGGCCCCATATCGGAGGATGGCCTGGCGTGGAGCACAGGCTATTCCGAATACTATGATGGCCTGTACCCCTGCTCCATCCCGGAGGGCAGTTTGGGGGAGGACAACTACTTCCTCACCGGCGCAACCCTCCGCCAGGACGGAGAGGATGTGGTCCTCACCTGCACCCTCACCCAGCGGGCCTACCGCTTCACGGTGGAGGGCGGTGATTTGGGCGGCGGCGCCATCCCCTCCCTCCGCATCCGCTTCCGGGACCATGACTGGGAGATGGACGACGACACTTGAGTTCTGCCGCTCTGCCTGGCCTGCGTTCACGGATACAATAAGATTTTTCCCCCGCCGGGCCGCGTCTGCGTCCCGGCTTTTTTGACCGCCTGTATCCCCGTTCTGACCGGCTGTGTGCATCCGCTGGACAGTGCGCCGACGATATGCTATGCTCAGAGCGCAGAGAGGAGCTGAGGCATTTGGACGTGGAGATCAAGCTGGAGCCGGGGCGCGCCGCCCCAAAAGTCATCATCCTCACCGGCGAGATGACCGAGCAGGTGGCCGACCTGGCCCGCCGCCTCGCCGCCGGAGAGAGCCGCTTCCTCCCCGCCCGGCAGGGGGACCAGGTGGTCCTGCTGGAGCCGGGGGACATCTACCGCATCTACGCCCAGGGCCAGCAGGTCCTGGCCCGGCTGGCAGAAGGGACGGCGGTCCTCCGCTTCCGCCTCTATGAGCTGGAGGAGAAGCTCTCGGCCAGCGGCTTCCTGCGCATCTCCCACGCCGAGCTGGTGAACTTTTCCAAGGTCAAGCACCTGGACCTGAGCATGGCCGGGACCATCCGCCTGCGCATGGACAACGGCGACGCCACCTTTGTCTCCCGGCGCTATATGGGCCGCATCAAACAGTATCTGGGTATCTGAAGGAGGTAACGATTATGACTTGGAAAAAAGCGCTGCTCCGGGGGCTTCTGGGGGTGCCTATCGGGGTCACCATCGGCTACGGCGTCACCGTGGCCATGTCCCTGTGGTTTGGGGACGGCTCCTTCTCCCCCGTGGTCCCCGCCCTCACCGAGGCCATAGGCTCCGAGGCTGCCGCCACGGCGGTCCAGTTTCTCCTGATGTGCCTCATGGGCTTTGTCTTTGCCCTGGCCTCCTGCCTGTGGGAGGTAGAGCGCTGGAGCCTGCTGCGCCAGACCGTCCTCCACTTTCTCGCCCTCTCCTCCACCACCCTGCTGGTGGCCGGGGTGTGCCGGTGGGCGGAGTACACCCCCGGCGGTCTCTGGGGTTATCTGGCCATCTTCCTGGCCCTCTACGCAGTACTCTATGTCTCCATCTCGCTGCACGTCCGCCGCCGGGTGCGGGCGGCCAACCGGCGGCTGGAGGGGGCCGGCCGGGACAATTTGTAAACTTTCCTTGAACCCCCTTGAAATTTCCGGTCCGAAGCACTACAATAGCGTTAGCACTCAAAACATTCGAGTGCTAACGCTATGTTTTTCATCCATTTCGATATACGGAGGCGTGTACCATGGCAAAGAAGCAGTTCAAGGCCGAGTCCAAGCGGCTGCTGGACCTGATGATCAACTCCATCTACACCCACAAGGAGATCTTTCTCCGGGAGCTCATCTCCAACGCCAGCGACGCGGTGGACAAGCTGGCCTACAAGTCCCTCACCGACGACAAGGTGGGGCTGAACCGGGAGGACTTCAAGATTACCCTCACCCCCGACCAGGTGAAGCGGACCCTGACCATCTCGGACAACGGCATCGGCATGACGAAGGAGGAGCTGGAGCAGAACCTGGGCACCATCGCCCGCAGCGGCTCCCTCCAGTTCAAGAAGGAGATGGACGAGGAGAAGAAGTCAGACGTGGACATCATCGGCCAGTTCGGCGTGGGCTTCTACTCCGCCTTCATGGTGGCCGACAAGGTCACCGTCACCTCCCGGGCCTACGGCAGCGACGAGGCCTGGTGCTGGGAGAGCGAGGGGGCGGACGGGTACACCCTCACCCCGGCGGAAAAGGAGGCGGCGGGCACCGACGTGGTGCTCCACATCAAGCCGGACACCGAGGAGGAGAAGTACAGCGAGTATCTGGAGCAGTACCGGCTGGACGACCTGGTGAAGAAGTACTCCGACTATATCCACTACCCTATCGTCATGCTCATGCACAAGTCCCGCCAGAAGCCCCGCCCCGAGGGGGCCGGGGAGGACTACAAGCCGGAGTGGGAGGACTACGACGAGTGGGAGACCCTCAACTCCATGGTGCCCCTGTGGCAGCGGCCCAAGAGCGAGGTGAAGGACGAGGAGTACAGCGCCTTCTACAAGGAGCACTACGGCGACTGGGAGGACCCCCTGGCCACCGTCCACGTCAGCGCTGAGGGCCAGGTGGAGTACAAGGCCCTGCTCTATATCCCATCCCACGCGCCCTATGACTTCTACACCCGGGAGTACGAGAAGGGCCTGCAGCTCTACTCCTCCGGCGTGCTCATCATGGACAAGTGCGCCGATCTGCTCCCCGACCACTTCCGCTTTGTGAGGGGCGTGGTGGACTCCCAGGACCTGTCCCTGAACATCTCCCGGGAGATGCTCCAGCACACCCGGGTGCTGAAGGTCATCGCCGGCAACTTGGAGAAGAAGGTGAAGGCCGAGCTGCTGCGGCTTCAGAAGGACGACCGGGAGAAGTACGAGAAGTTCTGGCGGGCCTTCGGCATGCAGATCAAGTACGGCGTGGTCTCCGACTACGGCGCCCACAAGGACCTTTTGAAGGACCTGCTCCTCTTCTGGTCCTCCAAGGAGGGCAGGTACACCACCCTCTCCGAGTATGTCTCCCGCATGGCCGAGGGGCAGGAATTCATCTACTACGCCTGCGGCGACAGCGTGGACCAGGTCTCCAAGCTGCCCCAGGTGGAGCGCATCCTGGACAAGGGGTACGAGATCCTCTACCTCACCGAGGAGCCCGACCAGTTCGTGGTGGACGCCCTGGGTGCCTTTGAGGAGAAGTCCTTCAAGTCGGTCAACGACGAGGACGCCCTCCCCCAGACCGAGGAGGAGAAGCAGGAGAGCGAGAAGAAGGCCGAGGAGAACAAGGACGTGCTCTCCTTCGTGAAGGAGACCCTTGGGGACAAGATCAAGGAGGCCCGCATCTCCAGGATCCTCAAGACCGGCGCGGTGTGCATGACCGCCGACGGCCCCATCACGCTGGAGATGGAGAAGTACTTCCAGAAGGCCGACCCGGAGCACGCCGGGAACATGCGGGCCCAGCGGGTGCTGGAGCTCAACCCGGACTCGGCCGCCTTCGCCGCCCTGCGGCAGGCGGTAGACAGCGACAAGGAGAAGGCCAAGGTCTACGCCGAGCTGCTCTACGACCAGGCCCTGCTCATTGCCGGGCTGCCCATCGAGGACCCGGCCCGGTACACCGAGCTGGTCTGCTCCCTGATGAACTGAATCCAGGACCCGGTAGAATACCAAAGGGGCGGCGGTCCAATAGACCGCCGCCCTTTTGACTCTGTTCACACCGACAGGAAAGCCCTCACCTGGGCCGGAGTCTTAAGGACCACCGTCTTGTCCGGATAGGCCGCCCGGATGGCCCGGTAGTGGTCCCGGACCGCCCGGGTGCGCCCCTCCCACAAGATCCAGCGGAGGAAGGCCCAGTCCAGCTTCTCCACGCACCCCTCCGCCATGCTCTCCCGGGTCCTGCCCCGGTATTGGAGCCACCGCTTCACCGCCCGGGGCAGGCAGATGCGGCGGGGAAACTCCAGGAGCACGATGCGCTCGGCCAGGGCCAGCCGCCGGGCCTGGTCGAACTTCTCATAGTTGCCGTCGATGACCCAGGACGGCCGGTCCTGAACGGCCCGCACCAGGGCCAGGGCCTCCGTCCGGTCCCGCTCCCGCCAGCCGGCGGTGAACTGCACCTGGTCCAGGTGGAGCACCGGGCAGCCGTACTTCTCCCCCAGCGCCCGGGCCAGGGTGGATTTTCCCGCGCCGCTGTACCCCAGCACCGCGATCCTCACGGCGCCCCCGCCCCCTCCTCGGGCAGAGGCAAGCGCCGGTGCCGCACCGGGCCCCACTCGGGCAGGGGCAGGTGCTGCATGGCCCCAAACACCCGGCTCTTCAGGCCGGGGTACCGCTTGTCCAGGGTGCGGATGAGCTCCTTGACCTCCTGGCGCTTGGTGTACCCGTCCGCCGGGCAGGGGTTGTGGACCACCGGCAGGCCCTCCCGCTGGGCGGTGTTGCGGATGAGTCCCTCCCCGCAGTAGAGCAGGGGGCGGATCTGGGTGATGCCGGTGCGGTCCAGGTAGGTCACCGGCTGGAAGCAGCTCAGCCGCCCCTCGTAGAACAGGGAGAGGAAGAAGGTCTCCACCGCGTCGTCAAAGTGGTGGCCCAGGGCAATTTTCTTGATCCCCCGCTCGGCCAGGGCGTTGTGGAGGGCCCCCCGGCGCATCTTGGCGCACATGGAGCAGGGGTTCTTCTCTCTGCGCAGGTCGAAGATGATGTGGTGGATCTCGGAAGGGAGCAGGGTGTAGGACACGCCGAGCCGGCGGCAGTGCTCCGCCACGCCGGAGAAGTCCATCCCCTCCCCGCCGTCCACGCGGCCCATGTCCAGGGTGAAGGCCTCCACCGTGAAGGGGACGGGGTAGAACTCCCGCAGCCGGGCCAGGGCGGTCAGGAGGACCAGGGAATCCTTCCCGCCGGATACCCCCACGGCTACCGTGTCCCCGGGGGAGATCATGTCGTAGTCCTCCACGCAGCGGCGGACATAGCTCAGAATCTTGTTCAAGGGCAAAAACCTCACTTTTCGGGCAGATAAAATGTAAAAATGGAATCGAGATAAAGAGAGCATACGCGAGAAAACAAGAGAAATCAAGAGATAACTTCCCGCAGAATAAATTTTTCTCAAAAAGCCGTTGACACATTGAAACGACTGCATTATAATACAAAACGCTCCACTCGTCCAGAGTGGGGCGCTTATTGTGTTCACCTGACTCGGAAGAGGAAGATAGAAAAGCAATGGAGGTTTCACCTATGTCCACTTTTATGGCAAACAAGGGGAACATCGTCCGCAAGTGGTATATCCTCGACGCGGCCGGCAAGCCCCTGGGCAAGACTGCCGCCACCGCCGCCACCCTGCTGCGGGGCAAGCATAAGCCCGAGTTCACTCCCAACGCCGACTGCGGCGACTTCGTGGTCATCATCAACGCCGAGAAGGCCGTCCTCACCGGCAAGAAGCTGGAGCAGAAGATGTACCGCCGCCACTCCGGCTGGGTGGGCGGTCTGAAGGAGACCAAGTACCGCATCCTGATGCAGGAGCGGCCTGAGCTGGCCATGCAGCTGGCCGTGAAGGGCATGCTCCCCCACAACACCCTCGGCAAGAACTCCCTGACCCGGCTCCACATCTATCGCGGCGCCGAGCACAGCCAGGCCGCGCAGAAGCCCGAGCCCTGGACCGCGGAATAAGGAGGAAACAAACGATGTACAAGAGCAAGAAGCCTTATCTCTACGGCACCGGCCGCCGCAAGTCCTCTGTGGCCCGGGTGCACCTGTACCCCAACGGCACCGGCGCCATCACCATCAACGGCCGCGACATTGACGACTACTTCGGCCTGGAGACTCTGAAGCTCATCGTCCGCCAGCCCCTGAACACCACCGGCACCACCGGCAAGGTGGATGTGGAGGCCACCGTGCTGGGCGGTGGCGTGTCCGGCCAGGCCGGCGCCATCCGCCACGGCCTCGCCCGGGCTCTGCTGGCCATGGACCCCGAGTTCCGCCCCGCCCTGAAGGCCGCCGGGTTCCTCACCCGCGACCCTCGCATGAAGGAGCGCAAGAAGTACGGCCTCAAGGCCGCCCGTCGCGCCCCCCAGTTCAGCAAGCGCTGAGTTGCAGTCGATGCTTCCAAAATGCCGCCCTTCGGGGCGGCATTTTGCTTGCGCTCCTTCGGGACCCCATACAGATGGGGCGGCGCTCTGCGCCGTACAAGCGTTTTGGACCTTGGTCCAAAACCTTGATGCCGGGCGAATTCACTTCGCCCGTGCAGATAAAATAGGTGCGGGGCCCCCGGGGGGCGGGTATCACCCCATCCCCGGGGCGCGCAAGAAGTACGGCCTGAAGGCCGCCCGCCGCGCGCCCCAGTTCAGCAAGCGTTAACAGCATACGCATCTGGTACCGCTCCTTCCGAGGGGCGGTACTTTTTTCGGCGGGCGGCCTTTGTCATCCCCGAGCGGTTCCGGCGAGAGCCGGGAGCGAGTGGGGACATCCGCGCCACGGAGTGCCGAAGGCGCTCCGCCCGCTACGCGCCCCAGTTCAGCAAGCGCCGGGTCTTCTGCAAAAAATTCAACCGGCCGCCCATTTGGGCGGCCGGTTTCTCATCCTTACAGGGCCTTGAGGCCGTATTTCTTCTATCCTCTCGCCGTGTCCGGGCGGCAGGCGCTGTACCGCCTCTTCACCCCTCCTGCTCCGCCTGCTCCCGGAGCAGGGCGTCCCGCCGGGCAATGGTCTCCGCCAGGCTCTCCCGGGGGCGGCCGTTCATCTCCTCCGCCCGCTGTTCCAGCCAGGCCCGCAGGGCCGCAAGCCCCCCCTCGCTCAGGGGAAACTCCGCCGTGTCCTCCACCCGGGAGAGGGCATAGCACCACGGCCCCTGCCAGACCTGGACCGTCAGCTTCTCCTCCTCCGGCGTCACCTGGTAGCGCAGGCGATCCGCGCTGGCGATCCACCCGTTTCCGTTTTGAAAGTGGGACAGCACGGGCAGGAACAGCTCCTCCATGGTCCTTCCTCCTATCCTCTGCGCGGGCATCCCCGCGCAGTTCCGTTTCTTCTCTCTGGCCGCTCCGGCCCGCTCT
>DVHW01000048.1 GCA_018711785.1 Candidatus Galloscillospira excrementavium | reverse complement strand
GAGGAACTCCACGGTGCCCCGGAGCTGGGTGCCCCGGACGATGGAGTCGTCCACAAAGAGGAGGCGCTTGCCCTCGATGAGCTCGGGCACAGGGATCTGCTTCATCTTGGCCACCTGGTTGCGCACCTCCTGGTTGGCGGGCATGAAGGACCGGGGCCAGGTGGGGGTGTACTTGACGAAGGGCCGGGCAAAGGGCTTGCCGCTGCGGTTGGCAAAGCCGATGGCGTGGGGCACGCCGGAGTCGGGCACGCCGGCCACGAAGTCCACCTTGGGCAGCTTGCCCCGCCGGACCTCGTCCCGGGCCATGATCTCCCCGTTGCGGTAGCGCATGACCTCCACGTTGACCCCCTCATAGTTGGAGTTGGGGTAGCCGTAGTAGGTCCACAGGAAGGCGCAGATGCGCATGTCCTCCCCGGCGGGGGAGAGGGTCTCCCACCCCTCCGGGGTGACCCGGACGATCTCCCGGGGGCCCAGCTCATAGGCGTCGCGGTAGCCCAGCTTGTGGTAGGCGAAGGACTCGAAGGACACACAGCACCCATCCTCGCCCTGCCCCACCAGGACGGGCAGGCGGCCCAGCTTGTCCCGGGCGGCGAGGATCTCGCCGCCTGTGAGCAGGAGCATGGTGCAGGAGCCGTCGATCTGCTCCTGGGCGTAGCGGATGCCGGAGACCAGGTCGTCCTTCTGATTGATGAGGGCGGCGGTGAGCTCGGTGGCGTTGATCCGGCCCGAGCTCATGGCCATAAACTGGTGGCCGGGGGCGGAGAAGTACCGCTCCACCAGCTCGTAGGCGTTGTTGATGATGCCCACGGTGGTGATGGCGTACAGCCCCAGGTGGGAGCGGACCAGCAGGGGCTGGGGGTCGGTGTCGCTGATGCAGCCGATGCCGGCGCAGCCGCAAAACTGGGCCAGGTCCTGCTCAAACTTGGTGCGGAAGGGGGTGTTCTCGATGTTGTGGATCTGGCGCTGAAAGCCCGCCTCCGGGTCGTAGACCACCATGCCGCCACGGCGGGTGCCCAGGTGGGAGTGGTAGTCCGTGCCGAAGAACACGTCCAGCACACAGTCGCGCCGGGAGATGGCGCCGAAAAAGCCCCCCATGCCTACCGGTCCCCCATAAGGCGGCGCATGACTTCCTCATAGGCCTCCTCCGCGCCGCCCAGGTCCCGGCGGAAACGGTCCTTGTCCAGCTTCTCGTGGGTTTTCTCGTCCCAGAGCCGACAGGTGTCGGGGGAGATCTCGTCGGCCAGGACAATCTGGCCGCCGGCGGTCTTGCCGAACTCCAGTTTGAAGTCCACCAGGTCGATGCCGATCTCCTTCAGGAAGCCCTTCAAAAGGTCGTTGACCTTCATGGTGTAGGTGCGGATGAGGCCCAGCTCCTCCTTTGTGGCCAGCTTGAGGGCCAGGGCGTGGGAGGTGTTGAGCAGGGGGTCGCCCAGGTCGTCGTTCTTGTATGAGAACTCGAAGGTGGGCGCGTCGAACACGATGCCCTCGGCCACGCCGTACCGCTTGGCGAAGGAGCCGGCGGAGATGTTGCGGACGATGACCTCCAGGGGCACGATGGTCACCTTCTTCACCGCGGTCTCCCGGTCGTTGAGCTCCTCGATGTAGTGGGTGGGCACCCCGGCGGCCTCCAGCCGGCGCATCAGGTTGTTGGTCATCCGGTTGTTGATGGCACCCTTGCCGGCGATGGTGCCCTTTTTCTGCCCGTTGAAGGCGGTGGCGTCGTCCTTGTAGGAGACAATGACCACCTCGGGGTCGTCGGTGGCGTAGACCTTCTTGGCCTTGCCCTCGTAAAGCTGCTCTCGCTTCTCGTAAGCCATGTCAAAACTCCTCCATTGTACGAATGCTCTGGTCCTTTGCCGCCACCTCGGCGGCCATATCGGCCTTGAACTGCGCCAGCTGCTCCGCCAGGTCTCCGTCGGCAAGGGCGAGCATCTGGACGGCCAGGATGGCGGCGTTGTCCGCCCCGTCCACCGCCACGCAGGCCACGGGGACGCCCTTGGGCATCTGCACCATGGACAAAAGGCTGTCCAGTCCGCCCATCATGCTGGTCTTGATGGGCACGCCGATGACCGGCAGGGTGGTGTAGGCGGCCAGCACCCCTGCCAGGTGGGCGGCCTTGCCGGCGGCGGCGATGAGCACGCCGAAGCCCTCCGCCCGGGCGGCTGAGGCGAGGGCCTCGGCCGCCGCCGGGGTGCGGTGGGCTGAGATGATGCGCACCTCGGTCTCGATGCCGAAGGACTTCAGCCGGCGGATACAGGGGCGCATGGTCTCCAGATCGCTGTCCGAACCCAGGATGACAGCTGCCTTTTTTGCCATAGTGACATCCTCCTACAAAAACTTTTAGATGGGGGAAAAAACAATCAGGCCATCCGCTAGGCGGATGGCCTGATGCTATACGGAGATGGAACGGGGCGCACGGGTAGCTTTTGCGGTCCGGCGGCGGGCCAGATGTCCACGGAAGACCAAGCTCATGCACCCCTTTGGTGAAAAAGATAGATTCACTATATCGGATTTACGCCGGTTTTACAAGGGCGTTTTTCCAGTTTTGTAGGCTTCCACAACCGGGGAGGAGGGAAAGAGACAAAAAATTGTCGAGAGTGTGGGCCAAACCGGTCCCGGACTCAGTACAGGCCGATGGCCCGCAGGATGCGGCAGACCTCTCCCGCCCGCTCGCTCCAGGCGGCGGCGCGGCCGTAGTCCCGGCGGCGGCGCCGGGCCCAGTCGTCGGTCTCCTCCAGGGCACGCTCGCACATCCGGATGAACTCGGCGTGGGTGTGGGCGCCGGAGATGACGTCGGGGAAGGTCTCCACCTGGTCCTCCCACAGCATGGAGACAATGGGCTTGCCGGTGGAGAGGTACTCGTAGAGCCGCTGGGGGACCACATCGCCCCCTACCTCCCGCCGGCGGTACAGGTTCAGGCACACGTCCACCCGCCCCAGGTAGTCGGGCAGCTCCACCAGGGGCCGCCAGCCGGTGAAGGCCACATTGGGCAGGGCCTGCAGCTCCCCCAGCAGGGGGTTGCGCTCCTCCAAGCGGCCCACAAAGAGAAAGGCCCACTCCGGGTGCTGACGGGCCGCCTTCCACACGGGGGTCAGGTCCAGGTCCCGCCACACCGTGCCCACATAGCCCAGCAGCGGACCGGCCACCCCCCGCAGCTCGGGGGGCACCTCGGTGTCCTCCCGGCTGAACATGGGGTAGTTGGCGCCGTTGGGCAGCAGGCAGATATTGTCGTTGCAGGGGGAGAGGTGGTCGGCCAGCTGGGGAGAGGCGGCGAAGACCACGTCGGCGGCCAGGGCCAGGTCGCTCTCCCAGCGCAGGGGGAGGTGGGTCCAGTCCCGGTCGCAGTCGTAGACCAGACCCCGGTAGGCCAGGTAGTCCAGCAGATGGACCTGATGGGGGTCGGTGAGCCAGAGGGACGGCTCCCGGAAGCGGTGGCGGGCCATCTTCTCCTCCACGAACCGGGAGAGCTTCGCCTGGTTGCGGCGGAAGAGATAGGCGTGGCGCTCCTCTACCTCCAGAATAGGCGGAAGGGTGTACACGGTCAGGCCGGGGCGCACCTTCCGGCCCGGCTTCCGGGTCCCCCCGCCGGGGGCCGGGGGCTCGAAGAAGAGGATCTCGGCCTCCCGCATCCGGCTCAGGAGCTGCTGGGTGCGGGTGGGGGCCGGGCGCCAGGGTTCACAGGAAAAACAGAGAAACTGCTTCAAGGAGATTCCTCCTGTTGGATTTGTCAGAGGGGTCACTGAGCCGCCAGCAGACGGGCAGCGGCCTCAGTGTTGCGGCGCTCCACCTCCCGCAGGCGCTCCACGCCCCCGGAGAGGAAGGCCCGGTCCCCAATGCGGCCGCAGGCCACGTCGATCTGGGCGCACAGGCCCTCCAGGGTCAGAGCGGCCAGGTCGGTGTAGAGGTCCTGGCCGATGTAGGAGAGGAAGGAGCTGATCTTGGGGTCGTAGACCACGCCCACCAGGGGGACCCCCTGGCCGGCAGCGAACACCAGGGCGTGCAGGCGCATGGAGACCACCGCCTGCATCCGGGCAAACAGGCCGATGGTGCGGTCGCTGCTGCCGGTGTCGGGCAGGATGACGTAGGGGGCCTCCTGGATATAGGCGGCCGCTTTCCGGGCGGCCTCCACGTCCAGCCGCCGCTCGATGGGGAGAAAGACCGGCGTCAGGCCGTACTTACGCCAGACGTAGTCGGCTGCCTGGCCGAACAGGGGGGCCTTCTCCTCGAAGCCGGGCCAGGGGCGGAGGGTGAAGCCGATATACCGGCCGTGGGGGTCCATACCGTGGCTCTCCATCACCCCGTCGATGATTTCGGCGGAGGCGGCAGGGAGGATGACTGTGGGGTCGGCGGACTGGATGATCTCCGGGTGGGTGACCTCCATGCGCCGCAGCTCCTCCCGGGAGTGGGTGTCCCGGAGAGTGATGATGTCCACCCGCTTCTGGAGCACCCGGGCGGCCCGGGCGCGGTTAGCCTCCGAGCGGATGGGGCCGATGCCGCAGCCGTACATGAGGACCTTGTTGCCCAGGATTTTAGCCGCTGAGATGGTGAAGAGGTAGAACCACAGGGAGCGGTAGCTGGTCACGTCCTGGAGCAGGGAGCCGCCGCCGTTGATATAGAGCCGGGTCCGGACCATGCGGGCGAGGAATTTGGGGAAGGCGAAGGTATAGATGGAGTTGACCCGGTACTTGAGCCGGGTGTCCTTGGGCCGGCGGGAGAGGACCCACACCGGCAGGTCGGGGTCCACCTGCCGCAGCTCAGTGACGATGGCCTCCAGGATGGCGTCGTCGCCAGCGTTGCCCCGGCCGTAGGCGCCGCAGACCAGGGCCCCATCCCGGCGGGAGGCGGGCCGTGCCTGGCGGCGGAGGATGGTGTCATAGATCTCCAGCTGCCGGCGGCAGGTGCTCTCCAGGGAGTAGTCCGCTTCCGCCTTCTGGTAGAGCCGCTGGCCCATACGCCGGCGCAGCTCCGGGTCCTCCGCCAGGGTGACCAGGTAACGGCTCAGGGCTCCGGCGTCCCCGGCCTCGAAGAGATAGCCGTTGACCCCGTGGTCGATGAGGTAGGGTACACCGCCCACCCGGCTGGCCACGGTGGGGAGGGCGGCCCGGGCCCCCTCGGTGAGGGCGTAGGGGAAGGTCTCGCTGAGGGAGGTGAGGGTGTTGATGTCCAGGGCGTGGTAGAAGCTGTCGGTGTCGGTCACCCAGCCGGCGAAGCACACCTCCTCCGCCACCCCCAGCTCCCGGGCCAAGGCCCTGAGCTGCCCGGCGAGCTCCCCGTCCCCGGCGATGAGCAGCCGCAGCCTGGGGCAGTGCTCATGGGCCTGGGCGAAGCCGCGGATGAGGGTGGCGATGTCCTTTACCGGGTTGAGTCGGGCGGCGATGCCGGCGATGACGCAGTCCTCCGGCCAGTCCGCCCCCACGCTCTCCAGATAGGCCTGGCGGCTGAGCGCCGGCGTGCGGGGGGTGAAATCGAGGCCGTTGTAGATGGAGAAGAGCCTGTCCGGCCGGAAGCCACGGCTGATGAGCAGGTCCACCATGGCGTCGGACACGCCGATGCGGTAGTCCAGCCGCCGCAGGGCGAGGGTGTTGATGGTACCGTAGGTGAGGCGGGACAGGGGCCGGCCCAGATAGTCCAGCCGGTAGTCCGAGTGGACGGTGGTGACCACCGGCAGACCAGTGGAGCGGCGGAGCAGGGCCCCCATCATGTTGCCCCGGGCGCCGTGGCAGTGGATGATCTGATACCCCCCCTCCCGGATGAGCCGCTTGAGGGCGGAAAAGTTACGGAGCAGGTTTTTCCCCGGGAATACCACGGTGGGGATGCCCAGCGCCCTGGCCTCGTCGGTGAAGGGGCCCTCCATGAAGGTGACCATGGTGACCTCCACGCCTGGAGTACGGGAGAGGCTCTGCAGCAGAGTGTGGACATGGGTCTTGGCGCCGCCGCTGTCGCCGCCGGATATGAGATGGATGACCTTCATGTGTGCCTCCGGAAAAAGTACTTGTCTGGAAACGGGGGAATATGGTACAATAGCCGCAGACGCTGTGTGGCCTGCGGCAGATGAGCCGTGTACTGCATAGCCCCTATTGTACCCCATGTGGGAATCCTATGTCAATTTTAACCGCGTTCGGAGGGCAAGAAAAGATGATCGACGAGAAAGGCAGACTCTTTGGAAAAATCAACATCATCGACCTGCTGGTGATCGTGGTGGTACTGATCGTGGCTGTGGCTCTGGGCATCCGCCTGCTGGGCAAGAGCGACTACCTCCCCACCAATGATATTACCACCCGGATCGAATACACCGTAAAGGTCACCCGGGTCCTGCCCGAGGTCTATGAGGGCATCCAGGCCCATCTGGACGACAGCGGAATCCAATGTATGGCAGACGGGGCGATGATCGACGCGTATGTCACCGGCGTGACGGCACAGCCCAACACCACCACGGCCGTGACAGATGACGGACAGTATGTGGTAACGGAAGACCCGATGTACCTGGACCTGTATTTCACCCTGGAGGGCGCGGTATCCAATACCATCACCCAACTGGTGGGGACGCAGGAGGTCCGGGTCGGCCGGAGCCATATCGTAAAGACGCTGGACTTCGAGCTGACCGGCACAGTGACCTCCTGCCAGACCGTCGAGGGGACGGACCAGTAAGGGAGAAAGTGGATATGGGCGGCGGGCCTCCGCCGCCCATATCTATTTAAGAATGTTGCGGTCATTGAATCGGAAAGCGAGGTGCTGTGATGCTGGAGTGGCTTCAGACACTGGACGGAAGCATTCTGCTCTGGATCCAGGAGGTGGTGCGGGTAGGATTTCTGAACCCTATCGTGGCCTTTTACACCCATCTGGGGGATGGGGGGCTGCTCTGGATCGCCCTGTCCCTGCTCCTTCTGCTTTTCCCCAAGACCAGAAAGGCGGGGCTTCTCTCCCTCTGCGCCCTGGGCGTGGGGGCCCTGCTCACCAATGTGGCGCTCAAGCATCTGGTGGCCCGGCCGAGGCCATGGCTCACCGTGGAGGGGCTGCGGTTTCTGGTGGAGGAGCACGACCCGAACTCCTTCCCCTCGGGCCATACCTGCGCGGCTTTTGCCGCGGCGGGCATCTGGTGGCGGACTCTGCCGGCCAGGTGGGCCCGGGTGACGGCGCTGGTCATGGCCATTCTGATGGGCCTGTCCCGGCTCTACGTGGGGGTCCATTTCCCCTCGGACGTGCTGGCGGGCGCGGCGGTGGGCCTGCTGGCCGCATGGATCGTCTGGATGCTCTGGCGGACTGTCGCGGGAAAGAAAGGCTGGGCCCTGAGATGAGCGGACCGCTGCTCCTCCAGGGCGCCATGGAAGTGGAGACCGATTGGCTGGCTGCCCGGCTGGAAGGCCGGCGGGAGAGGGCCATCGGCGCGTTCCGCTTCTGGAGCGGCGTCCTCGCCGGACAGGAGGTCGTGGTCAGCCGGACCGGGATCGGAGAACTCAATGCCGCCTGTGCTACGGCACTGGGCATCCGGGAGTTTCATCCCCGGGCGGTGCTGAACCAGGGCATCGCCGGGGCCCACCGGGAGGACCTCCGGGTAGGAGACCTCGTGGTGGGGGAGCGGGTGGCCTATCTCAACGCCTGGGACACCCCGGCCCGGGGGGCCGGAGAGGGCTCCGACCCCTTCTCCTGGGCGCCGGGGGAGGGGGCGGAGGTGCTGCCCTCGGACGAGGCCCTGACGGCCGCCCTGCTGGCGGCCCCCTATGCCGGCGGCAGAAAGATCTCCGGGACCTTGGGCAGCGGGGATCTGTTCACCCGGG
>DVHW01000047.1 GCA_018711785.1 Candidatus Galloscillospira excrementavium | reverse complement strand
GGCTCGCCGGCGCGGACCAGGGCCTCGCCCACCAGGTAGATGTCCCCCGCGCCCACGGTGAGGATGAGGTCGCCGGGCCGGGCCTCCGCCTTCAGAGCGTCGGTGAGCTCCTCCAGGGTGGGGAAGTACCGGGAACCGGGGATGTGCCGGGCCAGGTCGGCAGAGGAGATGCCGAACTCGTTGGCCTCCCGGGCGGCGTAGATCTCGGCCAGCAGGGTCACGTCGGGCCGCTTGAGGACCTTTACAAAGTCGTCGAACAGGGCCTTGGTGCGGGAATAGGTGTGGGGCTGGAAGGCGCAGACGATGCGAGCGTAGCCCAGGGACTCCGCCGCGTCCAGCAGGGCGGAGAGCTCGCCGGGGTGGTGGGCGTAGTCGTCGTAGATCTGGGCGCCGTGGTAGGCGCCCTTGTGCTCAAAGCGGCGGGCGGCCCCCCGGAAGGCGGCCAGCCCCTCCTCCACCGCCCGGGCGGGGAAGCCCAGCACGATGGCCGACGCGGCGGCGGCCAGGGCGTTTTTCACGTTGTGGACCCCCGGCACATGGAGGGAGACATGGGCGTAGGGCCTCTCCTGGTAGATGATGTCAAAGGTGGGCAGGCCCCTGTCCCAGGCGATGTGGGCGGCGTGGACGTCCCCCTCCTCCAGGCCGAAGGTGAGCATGGGCCGCTTCTCCCCGGCCAGGGTGCGCATGGTGTTCTCGTCGTCCCGGTTGGCGATGATCCAGCCGTCCTCCGGCACCAGGTCGGCGAAGGTGCGGAAGGAGTGCTCCACGTCCTCCAGGTCCTTGAAGAAGTCCAGGTGGTCGGCCTCGATGTCCAAAATCACCGCCACGGTGGGGAAGAAGGAGAGAAAGGAGTTGCAGTACTCGCAGCTCTCCAGGATGATGGTGTCCCCCCGGCCCACCCGGTGGCCCGCCCCCAGCAAGGGGAGGGTGCCGCCGATCATCACCGTGGGGTCGGCGGAGGCGGCCATGGCGATGTGGGTGCACATGGAGGTGGTGGTGGTCTTGCCGTGGGTGCCCGAGATGCACAGGGCGTTCTTGTACCCCTTCATGATGGCACCCCAGGCCTGGGCCCGCTCAAAGACCGGGATGCCGGCGGAGCGGGCGGCGGCGATCTCGGGGTTGGAGTCGTGGACGGCGGCGGTGCGGATGATGAGCTCCGCGCCCCGGACACTCTCCGGGAGGTGGCCGATGGTGATGGGGATGCCCAGGGAGCGGAGATGCTCCACCGCGGGGCTCTCCCGGCTGTCGGAGCCCGTGACGGCCATCCCCATGCCGTGGAGCACCTCGGCCAGCGGGGCCATGGACACCCCGCCGATGCCCACCAGGTGGGCCCGGACGCCGGGGCGCATATAGTCGTGGATATTGCAGTCGGACATGGGTTTACACACCTTTTTTCAGAGTTTATAATAGCCTCAGCACAATAGAAGAGGTGCGCGGGGTTGGAGGCGGTATAGACAGCAGAAGCGGATATAAGGAACATAAGAGAACATAGAAAGCCGCAGCAGCGCCAAGAGACCCAAAGAGAGACCTAAAAAGGACAAGACAATGACAGTACTGCCAAGAAAGGCGAAAGAACGACATAAGCGGCCTAAGTATTATATAGACATTATAGACGGAAAGCAAGCAAAAGATACCAGAAAGGGGGCAGAGAAGATGGATTGGGACCGGGTACCGGCCCCGGTGCGCCGGCTGTGCCGCCGGCTGTGGGCGGCGGGGAAGGAGGCCCTCCCGGTGGGAGGGTGTGTGCGGGACCTGCTGCTGGGCCGGGCGCCGGGGGACTGGGACGTGACCACCTCGGCGCTGCCGGAGGAGGTGATGGCCCTCTTTCGCCGGGCCATCCCCACAGGGCTCAAGCACGGCACGGTTACCGTCCTCTCCGGCCCCATGGCGGTGGAGGTGACCACCTTCCGCCGGGAGGAGGGCTACGCTGACGGCCGCCACCCGGACGCCGTGGCCTTCGACGCCACCCTGGAGCAGGACCTGGGCCGCCGGGACTTCACCATCAACGCCATGGCCCTGGACCGGGACGGGGGGGTAGTGGACCTCTTCGGCGGGCGGGAGGACCTGGCGGCGGGGGTGGTGCGGTGCGTGGGGGAGCCGGAGCGCCGCTTTGCCGAGGACGCCCTGCGGATGCTTCGGGCGGTGCGCTTCGCCGCCCAGCTGGGCTTTGCCATCGAGCCGGGGACTGCCCGGGCCATGGAGGCGTGCGCCGGGCGGGTGGCGGCGGTATCCCGGGAGCGCATCCGCACCGAGATGGAGAAGACCCTCCTCTCCCCACGGCCTCAGGCCATCGGCCTGATGGTCCGCGCCGGGCTGCTGGACCACCTCTATGGCTGGGACAAGGGGCTGGACTTCTCCCCCCTGGCCGCGTCGCCGGGGACCAAAGAGGGGCGCTGGCGGGCCTTCTGCGGCCTGACCGGCTTTCCCATCTCCGCCCTGCCGGTGGAGCGGAAGCTGCGCCGGGCGGTGGAGCACCCGGAGGCGGCGGCCCTGGAGGGGCTGGCCCTTACCGGGCGGGAGCTCAAGAGCCTGGGCCTGCGGGGGGAGGCCATCGGCCAGACCCGGCGGCGGCTGGCCGAGCACATCCTGGCCCACCCGGAGGACAACGACCGCCGCACCCTCCTCCGGCTGTGGCGGAGCTGGCAGCGGGAGCAGGCGAAGGAAGAGGGAGCGGACCAGGGGCGGGGAGGGTGACCTCCCCGCCCTTTTTCCGCCCGGACAGGCAAGGAAACCGCCCCGCCGGCATAAGCATTACAGGACGGCGTGCGCAGGCCGGAGGGGGGTTGCCTGGATGGAGCGGAAACAGCGGCGGGAGGGGTTTTTGGAGCGGACGGCGGAGGTGTTCGACCTGCCCGGCGACGTGGTGGCCGGCCTGCCCCGGGTGGAGCTCACGGGCAGCCGGGAGCTGCGGATGGAGAACCACCGGGGCATCCTGGCCTACGGCAGCGAGGAGATCCACATATCCGGGGGAAAGCTCATCGTCAAGGTCCGGGGGACCGGGCTGGAGCTGAAGGCCATGAACGCCAGGGAGCTGCTCATCACAGGGACCATTTTCAGCGTGGACCTGACCTGAGGGACAGGAGGGGTGCGGGGTGCAGAAGATCATCAACTTTTTCCGGGGCAGCGTCCGGCTGGAGGTGACCGGGCCCTTCCCCGAGCGGTTTTTGAACCTGTGCGCCCAGAACTACCTCTCCTTCTGGGACGTGCAGTGGCTGGAGGACGGCGGCGTGCGCCTCACCCTGTCCCGGCGGGACAGCCGGCGGGCCGCCGGGCTGGGGGAGAAGGCGGGGTGCACCGTGGCCCGGGCGGGCGAGGGGGGCGTGCCCGCCTTCCTCCTCCGCTTCCGGCGGCGCTACGCCCTCCTGGTGGGCATGGCGCTGTCCCTGGCGGCGGTGTGCGTGCTCTCCCAGTTTGTCCTGTGGGTGGAGGTGAGCGGCAACGAGACCGTCCCCACCGCGGAGATCCTCACCGAGCTGCGGCGGCTGGGCCTGCGGCCGGGGACCTACGGCCCCGGGGTGGACGAGAGCGAGGTGAGCCGGGGCCTGCTGCTGCGGCTGGACGGGCTGGCCTGGTGCGCGGTGAATCTCCACGGCACCCGGGCGGAGGTCCTGGTCCGGGAGACCGTCCCCGCCCCCGAGCTGCCCGACGACAGCCTCCGGGGCAGCGTGGTGGCCAAGGCCCCGGGCATCGTCACCGGCATGGAGGTGCTGGAGGGGGAGCCGGCGGTAGAGGAGGGGGACACGGTGCTGGAGGGGGATGTGCTCATCGCCGGGGACGTGGCCGGCCCCGTCCCCCAGTACAGCGAGCTGGAGCCGCCCCGCCGCCTGGTGAAGGCGGAGGGACGGATCTACGCCCGCACCTGGCGCACCCTGACGGCCAGCATCCCCCTGACCGCCGACGTGAAAACCTACACCGGGGAGGAGGAGAGCCGCTGGTCCCTGCACATCCTGGGCCTGCGCATCAATTTTTACGGAAACAGTGGCATTTCCTTCCCCGAGTATGATAAAATAACAGAAGTCTGGACCGCCCGCCTCCCCTCGGGGCAGACCCTGCCCCTCTGGCTGAGCCGGGAGACCGCCCGGGCCTATGAGCGGACCGGGACCGAAGTCAACCCGGAGGCCGCCCAAACCCTGCTGGAGGAGCGGCTCCTGGCCGACCTCACCGAACAGGTGGGGGAGGGGGAGATCGTCGGCACGGCCTACACGGCCCGGCAGGCCGGCGGGGTGCTCACCGTGACCCTCACCGCCGAGTGCCGGGAGGAGATCGGCGTCTTTGTCCCCTTCCCGGACGGCTACGTCCCGGGCGGCGGAGGGACAGAGGACGGCGGGACCTGACCCTACCAAGGACAAAAGGAGCGTAACGACTTGATCGAACAGACCATCAGCATGGAGCGGGTGGAGGAGGCGGTGAACCTCTTCGGCTCCTTTGACGAGAATATGCGGCTCATCGAGAGGGAGCTCTCGGTGACGGTGGTGAACCGGGACGGGGAGCTGAAGGTCTCCGGTGAGGCCGAGCAGGTGATGCAGGCCGTCCAGGCCATCGAGGGGCTCATCTCCCTCTCGGCCCGGGGGGAGACCATCGGGGAGCAGAACGTGCGCTACATCCTCACCCTGGTGCGCAGCGGCAACGCCGAGCGCATCTCCGATTTGGCGGGGGACGTGCTCTGCGTCACCGCCAAGGGCAAGCCCATCAAGGCCAAGACCATCGGCCAGAAGCGGTATGTAGAGGCCATCGGCAAGAACACCATCACCCTGGGCATCGGCCCGGCGGGCACCGGCAAGACCTATCTGGCGGTGGCCGCCGCCGTGGCCGCCTTCCGCTCCGGGCAGGTCAACCGCATCATCCTCACCCGCCCGGCGGTGGAGGCCGGGGAGCGGCTGGGCTTCCTGCCCGGCGACCTGCAGAGCAAGGTGGACCCCTACCTGCGGCCGCTGTACGACGCCCTCTTCGAGATGCTGGGCCCGGAGACCTACCAGAAGTATGTGGAGCGGGGCAACATCGAGGTGGCCCCCCTGGCCTACATGCGGGGCCGCACTCTGGACGACTCCTTCATCATCCTGGACGAGGCACAGAACACCTCCCGGGAGCAGATGAAGATGTTCCTCACCCGCATGGGCTTCGGCTCCAAGATCGTCATCACCGGCGACGTGACCCAGATCGACCTGCCGGCGGACAAGGTCTCCGGCCTGAAGGAGGCCATGCGGGTGCTGCGGGACGTGGAGGGCATCGCCATCTGCCGCCTGAACGAGAACGACGTGGTGCGCCACGCCATTGTCCAGCGCATCATCCGGGCCTACGAGGCCGACGAGCAGCGCCGGGCCGCCCGGCGGGAGAACAAGAAATGACCCGCTTTTCCTGGTGCGGCGATACCGCGGAAGTAGACAAGCCCGTGGACGGGCGGAAGGAGGAGCCATGAACAGCCAGCTCATCATCGAGACCGAGGTGGAGGGGGCCGAGCCCTTCGCCGACCTGCTGCGCCGGGTCATCCCCGCCGCCCTGGAGGCCGAGGGGGTGGCCTTCCCCTGGGAGGTGGACGTGCTCTTCACCGACGACGGGGGCATCCGCGCCATCAACCGGGAGCAGCGGGGGGTGGACGCGCCCACCGACGTGCTCTCCTTCCCCATGTTTACCCTGACGCCCGGCACGCCCCCCACTCTGGACGAGGTGGAGGCCGACCCGGGTACCGGCCTGGTGCCCCTGGGGGACATGGTGATCTCCCTGGAGCGGGCCAGGGCCCAGGGGGAGGAGTACGGCCACGGGGCCCAGCGCGAGGCGGCCTATCTGGCCGTCCACTCGGTGCTCCACCTGCTGGGGTACGACCACCTGGACGAGGGGCCCCAGAAGCGCCAGATGCGGGCGCGGGAGGAGGCTATTTTGAGCAGCCTCGGCATCACGAGAGCATAAGACGAGGAGTAGACGCGGCATCAACACCGTCGTAGCTGCGGCGGTGCTGGCCGGCACTACAGGATAAGAAAAGTGAATTGCAAGGGGGGAAAGACCGATGGGAAAAGGGATTTTATACGGCGTACTGGCGATGGTGATCTTCACGCCGGTGGATCTGCTGCTCCTCATACCCCTCTTCAGCCTGATACCGGGGGATGATTTTACCATGTCGTTCCACCTGTTCACCTATGGAGGCGTCACGCTCCTGTGCGGGGTGGTGGTGACCTGCACCTATCTAGTCCTGCGGAAACTGGATCAGGTCCACAAAAACGAAAAACAGTAATGGGGAAATGAATATGGAAATTACACGCTCCGGCATGATTGCCATTGTGGGCCGGCCCAACGTGGGCAAGTCCACCCTGACCAACGCCCTGGTGGGGGAGAAGGTGGCCATCGTCACCAATAAGCCCCAGACCACCCGCAACCGCATCTGCGGGGTCCTGAACCGGGATGGCTGCCAGTTTGTCTTTCTGGACACCCCGGGGCTCCACCGGGCCCGCACCCGCCTGGGGGACTACATGGTGAAGGTGGCCCGGGAGAGTGTGGCCGACGTGGACGCAGCGATGCTCCTGGTGGAGCCCATCGACCACATCGGCGCGCCGGAGGAAGAGCTCATGGAGCGCATCCGCGCGCTGGACGTGCCGGCGGTGCTGGTCATCAACAAGATCGACACGGTGAAAAAGGACCAGCTCCTCGCCGTGATGCAGACCTACGGCGCCGCCTGCCCCTTCCGGGCCATCGTGCCCATCTCCGCCAAGAACGGGGAGGGGCTGGAGGAACTGCTCGCGGTGCTGAGGGAGTTTCTGCCCGACGGGCCGGCCCTCTTCCCCGAGGACATGGTCACCGACCAGCCCGAGCGGCAGGTGTGCGCCGAGATTTTGCGGGAGAAGCTGCTCCTCTGCCTGGACAAGGAGATCCCCCACGGCACCGCGGTGGAGGTGACCCGGTTTTCCGAGCGGGAGGACAGCGGGATCATCGATCTGGAGGCCACCATCTACTGCGAGAAGGACTCCCACAAGGGCATCATCATCGGCAAGGGGGGCGCCATGCTGAAAAAGGTGTCCTCCCTGGCCCGGCAGGACATCGAGCGGTTCATGGGCACCAAGGTGTACCTCCAGACCTGGGTGAAGGTGAAGGAAAACTGGAGGGACAACGTGAACCTGATCCAGAATTTCGGCTACCGGTGTGACAATTAGTTGAAAAACGCACCGCCTGTCGCACCAATCCTGACGCGCACTACGGCGGCATCACATAGTATTTTTTAAGGGTCTTGGAGCCATCCAAGGCCCTCTTTTTATGCCCAGGGCTGGTGTCCCCGGCCTGCATCCCAAACCCCGTCACGGCCCCCGGAACGGGTCTCCGAGGCGGGAATCCCTCCCTATCGGGCTTGTTCTGAAACTGCTGAAAAGGGCGGTATTGGTGCCGGTTTGGCATATCAGTAGGCCCTCTGGGACGCCTTTCCGCATCCGGGAGGGGCGGCCGGAAAATTTGTGGCTGCTGGTGGGAAAAAAGGGTTGTAAAACGCTATATAGTGTGGTAGAATTTTTCCTGCCACAAGATATACGGTCTGTATAGTGTAATATAGAGAAGGCGAGGATCACCTATGAAAGTCATCAAACGCAACGGAACTGAGGTCGTTTTCGACA
>DVHW01000011.1 GCA_018711785.1 Candidatus Galloscillospira excrementavium | reverse complement strand
TCCTCATAGGCGGCCTTCTCCCAGTACAGGCCGATCTCGGGGTAGCCCTCGCGGTGGGCCACACGGGCCATGGCCAGGTACATGCCCACCTCGGAGCACTCGCCCTGGAAGTTCTCACGCAGGCCCTGGAGGATCTCCTCGGGAGCGCCCTGCGCCACGCCGACCACATGTTCGGCAGCCCAGGTCTTCTCGCCGCCCTGCTCCACGAACTTGGAAGCGGGGGCCTTGCAGATGGGGCAGAAGTCGGGGGCCTTATCGCCCTCATGGACATAACCGCAGACGGAACAAACCCATTTTTTCATACTGATTTTCCTCCTAATTTTTTTGATTTTTTCCTTCTATTTGCTGTAACGTGCAGCTTCTGCACGTGCCGTGGAAAACAACCTCATGTCGTGCCACCCGAACGCCGTACTCCCTGCTGACCTGGACATCCAGGTCGTGATCCACCGGGATCTTGTACAGGTCCTCCACCGCGCCGCAGCGGTCGCAGATAAAGTGGCTGTGGGGGGCGGTAACGGCATCGAATCGCTCCTGTCCGTTCACCACCGCCACGCATTGGATCATCCCCTGCTCCCGGAAAAAACTGAGGTTCCGGTAGACTGTGCCCAGGCTCAGATCGGGATGCGTCGGCTTGAGCGTGTGGTAGACCCACTCAGCGGAGGGGTGGACTTCTGTGTTTCGGATGGCATCCAGGATCGCTTCCCGCTTTTTGCTGTACCGAATGGCGCGCTCCATGGATTCCTCCTTGTTAATAGTATTAGTTCTTGTTTGCGTGATTATCATACCACAATGGTAGCCCTTTGTAAAGCCCTTTTTTGAAATTTTTCGAAAAAAAATCAGCCGGCCTGTGGGCCGGCTGATTTCGTCTGGCAGAGCGCCCCGCTCTGGGCAGGCAGGCAGTTAATCCTCCCCCAGCAGGGCCAGGAGCTCCTCCCGGCCGTACAGGGCGTTGAGCACCGCCAGCAGGGCGTTGGCCGTCATGTGCTCCGGCAGGTCCAGCCGCCGGAGCAGGGCCTGGCGGCGCTCAGCGGAGTCCGCTCTGCCGGAGAGGCCGGCGGCGAAGAGGTCGGCCTTGGTGATGGGCTCCCCCCGCTCCGGCGGGGCGTCCCCGTCCAGGAAGGTGGCCCCGGCCCGGCGGAGGGCCTCCTCCAGCACCTGGGGCGGCATGCCCTCCACCCCCAGCTTGCCCTCCCGGCCCGGCCGGCGCTTGCGCCGCTCCTTGCCCGGACGGTCGGGGATATAGGCGTGCTTGACCCTGGCCGGGTCGATGGCACCCTTGAGAAAATTGCGAATGACAAACCCCGCGCCGTCCGAGTCGGTGAGGACGATGAGCCCCCGCTCCTGGGCCAGGCGGCGGAGGAGGGCCAGGCGCTCCTCGTCCTTGAAGATACCAAAGCCGGAGGTCTCCAAAATCACGGTGTCCACCAGCTGGGAGAGGGTGTTCTTGTCGTACCGGCCCTCCACCACGATGGCCTCCTGAATCCTCCACATGGTCCCGCCCCCTATGCGCCCTTTTTCTGGGCCAGCTCCAGGAGCAGGGAGGTCATCAGCTCCTGTCCGTCGGCGCCGGTGGACTTCATGGCCAGGTCGCACTGGGCGCAGCGGAGCACCGCATTGCGGCACCAGGGCAGGGAGAACCGCCGGGCCGACTGCATCAGCTTCTCCGCCGGCCAGGCCGAGCGCATCCCCCACAGCTCCATGAGATACCCGGCGCTCTTCCGCTCCTCGATGGCCAGCCGGGCGGTGTAGAGCTGCCGCAGCTGCCGGCCCAGGACGGAGAGGAGCTTGATGGGGGCCTCCTGCATGTGGAACAGGTCGGAGAGCACCGCCGCCGCCCGGTCGAAGTTCCCCTGGGCGATGGCGTCGGTCATCTGGAACACCACCGCGTCCAGCTGGGGGGTGGCCACCGCGTCGATATCCTCCCGGGTAATGCGGTGGTGGGGGGCGTAGGCGCCGATCTTGCCGATCTCCGAGATGAGGGTGGTCATCAGGTCCCCGCAGAGGAAGATGAGGTACTTGGCCTCCTCGGTGCCGATGTCCTTATCCAGGGCCCGAAAGCGGCGGGCGATCCAGTCCACCAGGTCCCCCTGCTCCTGCCGGTTGAAGGCCACCACGCTGCCGTACTTCTTCAGCACCCCGGCCAGCTTGGTCCGGGCGTCGGCCTTGTACTCGATGAGGTCGTAGACGAACACCAGGCACACGTACTCCGGCAGGTCGCTGAGCAGCGCCGCCAGGGCGTCCTTGTCGCCCCCCTTGTAGAGGTCGTAGTCGTTCACCTGGATGAGGGTGCGCCCGCTCATCATGGGCAGGCAGTCCACCAGCTGCTCCAGGGTGCGCACATCGAACTCCCTGCCGTTCAGGGTGTGGAGGTTGAACTCCTCCATCCCGGCGGGGAGGAGTTTTTTCCGCATCTGGCCCAGGTAGTGGTCCCGGAGGTAGGTCTCCTCCCCGTGAAAGACATACAGCCGGCCGATGTCCCCGGCGGCGATGTCCTTTTTCAGCTTCTGATAGGCGGACTGGTCCGCCCTGCTCTTTCCTGCCATGGTCACTCTCCTCGCACTGTCATGGTCACCGTGCCCATCCCGTCGGTACGGTAGATGTCGCAGCCCGCGGCGGCCAGCCGCTCCAGGGTCTCCTGGGCCGGGTGGCCGTAGGAGTTGTGCCCCACCGAGATGACGGCGTACTCCGGTGTAGAGGCCAGCAGCAGCGCCTCGCCAGTAGAATATCTGGAGCCGTGGTGGCCCACCACCAGCAGCTCGATGTCGGGCAGGTCCCCGTATTTCACCAGCCGCCGCTCCACGTCCTCCCCCATGTCCCCGGTGATGAGGGCCTCGTACGCCCCGCGGGAGGCCAGCACCGACAGCCCCTCCTCGTTGGTGTCCCCCCGGCCCAGGGGCGCGTACAGGTGCAGGCCCGCCAGGCCGAAGTCCACGTTGGCGTCCTCCTCCAGGAGGAACACCTCCGCCCCCTCCGCCGCCGCCAGGGCGAGGATCTCATCCCGGAGGGGGTCGTCCGCCTCCACGTCGGGGGCGGCCAGGGCGGCCACGTCCAGCCGCTCCATCAGCTCGGCCACCCCGTTGGTGTGGTCGGCGTGGTAGTGGGTGAGGACCAGCAGGTCCACCCGGCCCTCCCCCAGGCTCTGGAGGTGGTCTGCCGCCACGTCCCCGGCATTGTCCGCGCCGCTGCCGCCGCAGTCCACCACCACGGTCTGCCCCTGGGAGCGGAGCACCACGCACAGCCCCTGCCCCACGTCCAGCACCGACACCGTCAGATCGCCGCCGGTGTAGGTCATGGCGTTGCACACCAGGGCGGCGGCCAGGGCCAGGGCGCAGGCCGAGAGGGGGAGGACGGGCCGCTTGCGCTGCCCCGGCCACAGGAGGTACCCCAGTGCCACGGCGTACACCAGCAGCAGCCACAGCCAGAGGTAGGGCGTGCGCATGGGCACGGCGGCAAAGGGGAACCGGCCCAAAAACGGGGCCAGCGCCAGAAGATAGCGCACCGGGAGGGCGCCGAAAAAGGCCAGCAACTCTCCCAGGGGCAGCCACACAAGCCCCAGCACCGCCGACAGAAGCCCCAGGGCAAAGGCCAGGGACACCGCCCACAGGGAGAGCAGGTTGGCCAGGGGCGAGAGGAGGGAAATCGTGCCGAAGTACCAGGCCGTCAGCGGGGTGGTGAAGGCCATGGCCCCCAGGGTGGTGGCCAGGCTGCCGGTGACGAAGCGCCCCGCCCGCCGGGCCAGTTCCTTTGCTCCCTTCCGCTTTTCCGCCAGGCGCCAGCGCCGGTCGGCCCAGTCCGCCATACGGGTGGACAGGAGCAAAATGCCCGCCACAGAGGCGAACGAGAGCTGGAGCCCCACGTCGGCGGCGCTGTACGGGTTGGCCGCCAGCAGCACCAGCAGGGCCAGAGAGAGGGAGGTGAGGCCGTCCCGCTCCCGGCCCAGGGCCGGGGCCAGCAGGAGGAGGATCTCCATCACCCCCGCCCGGACCACCGACGCCGGGAAGCCGGTGACGGCCATGAACAGCAGCAGCACCGGGATGGTGATGAGGGCTAGGCGGCGGTGGTTTTTCTGCCGGGTCAGGGTCTGGACCAGCTGGACCAGGAACACCAGGTGCATCCCGGACACCGCCACCACATGGGCCAGGCCCACCCGCTTGAGGGCTGCGTAAAAGGACGCGGACAGGCCGGTGCGGTCCCCGGTGATGAGGGCGGCCATCACCCCCGCCTCCTCCGGCGGGTAGAGCGCCGAGAGGACCTCCCCCAGCCGCCGGGCCAGCAGGGCGGGCAGGTAGCGCAGGGGCATCCGCTCCGGCCGGTCCACCTCCGGCATGCCGTCGCCGTAGGCCGCCAGGTAGATCCCCCGGGAGAAGTAATAGTCGCTCTCCTCCCCGCCCAGGGTGTCCGCCAGGCGGAACTCAGCGGTGAAGGTCAATTCGTCCCCGGGCCGGATGTGGGAGGCGTCCTCGTCCAGGTAGAGGATGGCCTTCACCTCGGGTCTGCCCTCCTGCCGCACCCGGACGGTCACCGAGAAGCCGTAGGCGGTCTCCCGGGGCCAGGCGTCGGCCACGGCGGTGACGGCGGTCTCCTGTCCCGCCAGGTCATAGGCCGGGGCGAGGAAGAGGACCTCATACCCCGCGCTCCACAGAAAGCCCGCCGCGAGGCCCAGGGTTAGGAGGGCGGCCCGCAGCCGCCCGTCCCCGTGGAAGAACAGGCACGCCGCCGTCCCCAGGGCGCAGAGAAGCCCCGCCGGGAGCCAGAGCTCCCCCGGCAGGAGGTAGACCGCCAAGAAGACCGCCCCGGCGAAGGGGAGGGCGAAGGAGGCCAGCTTACGCATGGGGCGCGGGCGGGCTGGGGTTATCGGTGAGGCCCAGGAGGTAGTCCGTGCTGGTATGGTAGAACTCCGCCAGCTTGATCAGCGCCCACACGGGGATCTCCCGCTGGCCTTTTTCATACCGGCTGTATACGACCGGATTCATCCCCAGAACAGCGGCTACTTCCTTCTGTTTCAGATCTTTGTCGTTTCTGACGTCTGCAAGCCGTCTGAAGTACATGTTATCACCCAGGTCACACTACCATTTGGTAGGCTTCCTTTGGTGAAAACAAACTATACGGTTTAATTTTACCAGATTTTTGGCAACCCGGCAAGACCGGTCTTTTTCCCCATTACAGTGGAGCAGCGGTCGGGCCGCCCTCCCGGTTCCCCGGGAGAGCGGCCCGATGTTTCACAGCACCCGCTTCAGGTACTGCCCTGTGTAGGAGGCGGC
>DVHW01000046.1 GCA_018711785.1 Candidatus Galloscillospira excrementavium | reverse complement strand
AATCGAGCCCAGCTGGCGGTAAAGGAGAAGGATGCAGTTGTGAGGGCGGAGTAATTCATAATGCTACCTCACGAATCAAGTTAAGGGGATTATACTATCCTTTTTCAAAAAATGCAAGAGGGAATCCGTGCTCCGGCAAAAAAGCGGCCGTCCCAAAGGAACGGCCGCTTTGAACTATGCGGTTGATCCGAGGCGAAACGCCAGGACGATCAGGCCTGGGGCTTGCCGAACTGGCAGTCGTTGTTGCCGGAGTCAGAGGTCCACATCTCCAGCATGTTGAACGCGTCGTTGTAGTCCATGAGCCAGCCGTTGCGGGCAACATCGTAGTTGCCGTTCTTACGGTCGTTCAGGAACACTTTCCACTCGGACTCCTGGATGCTCATGTTGATGCCCACAGCGGCCATATCCTGCTGGATGGCCACGGCGATGTCCACGTTCTCACCGGGGGTGTTCACCGAGTAGGTGAAGGACAGCGGGGTCTCGGAGGAGAGCATGCCGTTCTCGAACTTAAAGCCGATGGACTCCATCATGGCGATGCCCTGAGCCACGTTGTCCTCAAAGGCCTCGAGACTGGGGTCATAGTAGTCCGTGTTCTTGAACTCGTTGCCGTTGCCGTCCTGGCATCCGGGGGGGATGAAGGAGCCGGCGGGCACCTGGCCGGCCTGGCCGATGGTGGTGCAGATATAGTCGCGGTCAATGAACAGGGCCAGAGCCTTGCGCAGGGTGTTGGCCTCGTCGGCGGTCATGCCGTCGAACATGGGGCTGTTGACGTTGAAGGACACATAGTAGGTGCCCAGCTGGTCGGCGGCATAGTACTCGGGGTTGCCCTGGAGCCCGGCGATCTCCGCGGTGGGGATGCTGTCGATGAAGTCCAGGTCACCGGCGTTGTAGGCGGCAAAGGTGGCGGTGGAGTCGGAGGAGAGCATGAACTCCTGCCGCTCGATGGTCACCTCGTCGGCGCGGTGATAGTAGGGGTTCTTCTCATAGACCATGGAGCTGTTGTGGTTCCACTGGGTAAGCGTGTAGGCGCCGTTGCAGACGAAGCCGGCCTCCAGCGCCCAGGCGCCGGGGTTGGTGCCGTCGGGATCGGCGGCCTCCACGGAGGCCTGGTGCACGGGGAAGTAGGTGGGGAAGGCGGCCAGGTCCAGGAAGTAGGCGCAGGGGGTCTCCAGCTCCACGGTGAGGGTCTTGCCGTCCTCAGAGGCGGTGACCGCCAGGGTGGCGTCGGGGTTGACCAGGTTGCCTTCCTCGTCCATCTCGGTCATCTCGGCATAGCCCTTGATGGGGGCGAACATATAGCCGTAGTCCGAGGCGGTCATGGGATCGGCGGCGCGGTTCCAGGAGTAGACGAAGTCGTTGGCGTCCAGCGGGTCGCCGTTGGACCACTTCAGGCCGTCCTTCAGGGTGAAGGTCCAGGTCAGGCCGTCCTCAGACATGGTGTAGCTCTCCGCCAGGTCGCAGACCTGGTGCTGGCTGGAGTCGTAGGTCATCAGGCCGGCGAAGGAGTTGATGGCCAGGCAGGCGCCGTCCACGGTGGAGTTGAGGGCGGGGTCCAGCTTGTCGGGCTCAGAGGCCAGGTAGATCCGCACGGTGTCGGAGCCGTTCTCCAGATTGGCGAACATGAAGTACTTGTACCCGAAGGGGGTGGTGTACACGTTCGTCAGATAGCTCTTCTGCATGTAGGGATCGGTGTAGAAGTACAGGGGCAGCAGGGCGCTGGTCTCCATCAGCATGTCCTCGGCCTGATGCATGAGCTCGGCGCGGAGCGCGGTGTCGGTGGTGGTGCGGATCTCGTCGATCAGGGCGTCGTACTCATCCCAGCCGTTGACGGGATCCACCACGTCCTCAGGGGTCTCGGTGGGCTCCACCGCGTCGGGCGTGGGAGTGGGGTCGCTGCTGGCGCTGGGGTTGCCGCAGGCGGCCAGACCCAGGCACAGGGCCAGAGCCAGCAAGAGCGCAGTCAGCTTTTTCATTCTTTTACCTCCATTTTTCATTCAAATCCGGCATGACAGCCGTTCAATCACAGTCCGCCTGGACCAAAGCGGGCCGCAATTTACAAGAAGTTGGGGCGGAACTCAGCGGTTCCAGCAGGCCACCATATGGCCGTCCCCCCGATCCGTGAAGGGAGGACGCTCCGCCGCGCACTGTTCGGTGGCGTACCGGCAGCGGGTGCGGAAGGGGCAGCCGGAGGGCATCTTCAGGGGGCTTGGCACGTCGCCCTCCAGCACGATGCGCTTGCGCTCCCGGGCGGTCTTGGGGTCGGGCATGGGCACCGCGGAGAGCAGGGACTCGGTATAGGGGTGGATGGGGTGGTTCATCAGCTCGTCGGCCTCGGCCAGCTCCACCATCCGGCCCAGGTACATGACCGCGATGCGGTCGGAGATGTGGTTGACCACCAGCAGGTCGTGGGCGATGAACAGGTAGGCCACCCCCAGCTTGTGCTGGAGATCCTCAAACATATTGACCACCTGGGCCTGGATGGACACATCCAGAGCGGAGACCGGCTCGTCGCAGACGATGAACTTGGGGTTCACAGCCAGGGCGCGGGCGATGCCGATGCGCTGGCGCTGGCCGCCGGAGAACTCGTGGGCATAGCGGGTGGCGTGTTCGGCGTTGAGGCCCACCAGCTCCATCAGGTGGAGGATCTTCTCCCGGCGCTCGGCCTTGGAGGAGTAGAGCTTGTGGACGTCCAGAGGCTCGCCGATGATGTCCTCCACCGTCATGCGGGGGTTGAGCCCGGACTCTATGGCGTACCGTCCAAGAGACTCTTTCAGCCCTTTGTCCTCCGCCACACGGTCAACTTCCTCCATAGCATCAGCAAAGTACAATGGTCAAAATGGGAATCCAGCTTATGTTGCAGTAAATGGAAAAGTCTACGATGTTACTGATTCACCAGCATGGACGGGTGGCGAACACCACGGAAACC
>DVHW01000045.1 GCA_018711785.1 Candidatus Galloscillospira excrementavium | reverse complement strand
AGGGCATCCAGTTCGGCGCCCCGGTGGACTCCTATGTGACCCCGGAGCCCTGGGACATGCCGGGCTATGACTGCCAGGTCATCATGGCGGCGGGGGCTTTCATCCAGGGGGCCTCCATTGAGCTCTCCTGTGACGCGCCCATGCGGGAGCCCTATACCGCCTATCTCCAGGGGGGGCTTACCTACGAGAGCGGCAAGGCCGGCATCCTGCTGGCGGTAGAGCGCATTTTGCGGGAGGAATAAAGTCCCGGTCGTAAAACAAGCCGGGCAGCGCATAGAGTCTGCATATGGGGGTGACCTGTATGCGGACATGGCGGCGGTTTTGGGTGCCAAGGTCGGTGATACGGCGGAGAGAACGGCGCGGAAGAGGGGCACGCAGGAGCCGGCTGCCCCTCCTGGCAGCATCCCTTGTGGGGGTCTGCCTGGCGCTGGCAGTCATTGCAGCGCTGGACGACGCCATACGCCCGATGCTGAATACCATGGCGGAGAGCCGGGTCCAAAATCGGGTCAACGAGATCGTGAGCGCTGCCGTCAGCCAGACCCTGAGCCAGGAGGCCATTTCCTATCAGGATGTGATCTCACTGGAAAAGGATTCCTCCGGGGCGATTACCGCCCTGACCAGCAACACGGTCCGCATGAACCAGCTTCGGGCAGAATTGCTGAACGCCATTATTCAGCAAGTAGATTCCCTTAACAGCGGTTCCCTTGGCATTCCTCTGGGAGAGCTGACCGGGATCGCTCTGCTCTCCCGGCTGGGGCCGACGATCCCGGTCCAGGTCCGCTCTGTGGGCGCGGCCAGCGCGGAGTTCCGAAATGAATTCACCTCTGCCGGCATCAACCAGACCTACCACCGGGTCATGCTCGACCTCTCGGTGGAGCTGTCGGTGTTCGTTCCCGGGGAGACCTTTACCACCCAGGTGGAGACCCAGGTCTGCGTGGCTGAGACCGTGCTGGTGGGAGCGGTGCCGGAGACCTATCTCCAGCTCACGCCCGGCGAGATGTAAAAACGTAAGAAATCAGCAAGAAAAGCGCAAGAATCGTTTTTCTTTCCGTGGTATCATGGCCGCGGCGGCGCTCCCGGGCACACGTTTGAACGGGAGGAGCGGCGGAAAGGAGCAAACGGAATGGACACCTTCTTGTGGTATGTGGAACTCGCCTGGGACTATGTACAGCAGATGCTGCCCTGCGCCCTTGCGGCGGGGATCGTGTTCTTCTGTGTTCTTCCGCTGCGGAGGCGGCGCCTGGCGGCCAGAGGGCTCTCAAGCCCTGTGCTCCGGGAGGCGGGGCTGCTTCTCTTTGCTCTGTTCGTGGCCGGACTGGCGGGGCTGACGGTGTTCCCGGCAAACTTCTGGCCCTCTTTGCCGGTTCTCCTGCGGAGTGGGCCGAATTGGCAGACTCTCCGGCCGGGGGCGGGTTTTTACTGGAACATTACCCTCCTGGACGAGCTGCTGGACGGGGGCGCGTGGCGTATGTTCCTGATGCTGGGAAATCTCGCCATGTTTGCCCCCTTCGGATTCTTTTCCGCGCTTCTGTGGCGGCGGCCCCGCTGGTGGAAGAGCGTGCTCGCCGCCTTTGGCGCGTCGGTTCTCATCGAGGTGGTCCAGCTCTTCGTGGGCCGCAGCAGCGACATCAACGACATCATCCTCAATACCCTAGGCGGCGCGGCAGGATACGCTGTCTTCCTTCTGCTCCGCCGCCTTGCGCCGCGCTTTGCCGCGCGCTTTCAATGCACCCGAATGGAGGTCCCAAATGGACGAGAGACAGGAGATCGAACAGCTGCGCCGTGAGCTGGAGCAGGCCAACTATGACTACTATGTTTTGGACAACCCCACCCTGTCCGACTACGACTTTGACCACAAGATGCGCCGCCTGGAGGAGCTGGAGGCCGTCCACCCTGAGCTGGTCACGCCGGATTCCCCCACCCAGCGGGTGGGGGGAAAGGCGGCGGAGGGCTTCCGGGAGGTGGTCCACGAGGTGCCCCTGGAGAGCCTTCAGGACGTGTTCGACTTTGCCGAGCTGCGGGAGTTTGCGCAGCGGGTCCGGGAGGGCGTGGAGGGCAGCGTGGAGTTTGACGTGGAGCCCAAGGTGGACGGCCTCTCCATGGCCCTGGAGTACCGGGACGGGGTCTTTGTCCGGGGCGCCACCCGGGGGGACGGCCGAGTGGGGGAGGATGTGACCGAGAATCTCCGGACCATCAAGTCCATCCCCATGCGCCTGCCGGAGCCCCTGCCCCACCTCATCGTCCGGGGCGAGGTCTACATGCCCAAGGCGGTGTTCGAGCAGCTCAACGCGGAGCGGGAGCTGCGGGGGGAGGCCCTGTTCGCCAATCCGCGCAACGCCGCCGCCGGCTCCATGCGCCAGCTGGACCCGAAGGTGGCGGCGGAGCGGAAGCTGGACATGGTGGTGTTCAACATCCAGAAGGCGGAGGGAAGGAGTTTCACAACACACACGGAGACCCTGGAATATCTGGAGCGGCAGCACTTCCGGGTGATCCCCCACACCCTCTGTCAAGCGGAAGGCCAGATCGAGGAGCGCATCCGCGCCATCGGGGACGGCCGGGAGAAATTTCCCTATGACATTGACGGAGCGGTTGTAAAGCTGAATAACCTTGCAGACCGTGAACTTCTCGGCAGCACGGCCAAATTCCCCCGCTGGGCGGCGGCCTATAAGTACCCGCCGGAGCAGAAGCCCTCCAAGGTGCTGGACATTGTGGTCCAGGTAGGCCGGACCGGGGTGCTGACCCCCAAAGCGGTGGTGGAGCCGGTCCGGCTGGCCGGGACCACGGTGACCAATGCCACCCTGCACAACCAGGACTTTATCTCGGAGAAGGATATCCGCATCGGGGACACAGTCCTGGTCCAGAAGGCGGGGGAGATCATCCCGGAGATCGTGGGGGTGGTGCAGGAGCTGCGGCCGGAGGGAACGGTGCCCTACCACCTCCCGGACCGCTGTCCGGTCTGCGGCGCGCCGGTAGTACGGGATGAGGACGGCGCCCACATCCGCTGCACCGGCGCGGAGTGCCCGGCCCAGCTGCTGCGGCACCTGGTCCACTTTGCCTCCCGGGACGCCATGGACATTGAGGGCCTGGGGCCCGCCGTGGTGGAGAGCCTGGTGAACGCCGGCATGGTGAAGATCCCCTCCGACCTCTACCATCTGGACGGCGAGGCGGTGGCGGAGCTGGACCGCATGGGTAAGAAGTCGGCGGAAAATCTGCTCTCCGCCATCGAGAAATCTAAGGGGAACGACCTTTCCCGGCTGATTTTCGCCTTCGGCATCCGCCAGGTGGGGCAGAAGGCGGGCAAGGTCCTGGCGGTCCATTTCCGCACCTTGGACGCCCTGATGGCGGCCACGGAGGAGGAGCTGACCCAGATTCCGGACATCGGCGCCATCACGGCGGCGAACGTAGTCTCCTGGCTCCACAGCGAGCAGGGCCGCCATCTGGTTGAAGAGCTGCGGAAGGTGGGCGTCAATCTGGAGAGCACAGAGGCCCCCGTGGGGACCCAGCTGGCGGGAAAGACCTTTGTTCTGACCGGGGCGCTGGAGCGGTTTACCCGGGAGGAGGCCGGCGCGAAAATCGAGGCGCTGGGGGGCAAGGTCTCCGGCTCGGTCTCTAAAAAGACCTCCTTCGTCGTGGCGGGGGAGGCGGCGGGCTCCAAGCTGCGCAAGGCGCAGGAGCTGGGGATTCCGGTCCTCTCAGAGGAGGAATTCCTGCATCTGCTGGCCGACTGTGAAGCGGGAGCGGAATAGGAAGCAGAACAGGAGCGGCGGGGGAGGATATCCCCGGCCGCTCCTGTGGTTCTTATTTGTCCAGCACCGGATTGGTGAAATAGACGTTTTTCTGGTCCAGCTTTTCCTTGGCGATGCGGATGGCCTCGCCAAAACGCTGGAAGTGGACGATCTCACGCTCCCGCAGGAAGCGGATGACATCGCTGACATCCGGGTCGTCGGACTGGCGGAGAATGTTGTCGTAGGTGACCCGGGCCTTCTGCTCGGCGGCCAGGTCCTCGGTGAGGTCGCAGATGGGGTCGCCCTTCACGCCGATGTAGGCGGCGTTCCAGGGGGAGCCGGAGGCCGCGGCAGGGTAGACGCCCACGCCGTGGTCGGTGAAGTAGGGGGCGAAATTGCCCATCCTGGGGTCGTCGGGGGACAGGTTCCGAGTGAGCTGGTGGACAATGGTGCCGATCATCTCCAGGTGGCCCAGCTCCTCCACGCCGATGTCGGTCAGCAGACCCTTGAGCTCAGGGCAGGGCATGGCGTAACGCTGGGAGAGGTAGCGCAGGGAGGCGCCCAGCTCCCCGTCGGGCCCGCCGTACTGGCTGATGATAAAGGAGGCCAGCTGGGGATTGGTGTTCTTGATGCGGACCGGGTACTGGAGCTTTTTCTCATAGACGAACACAGCTCATTTCCCTCCTTCCGTGTAGTTCCAGGGCCAGGGGTCCTTGAGCCAGGCGGACCAGGATTTCTCCCGGGCGGTGGAGCTCTGGAAGAGGGGACCGTTGGCGGCCTCGTACTTCTTCCGGGCCTCCTCCTCCATGGCGGCGAACTTTTGATAGAGGGCGAAGGCCTCGCTGTCACCCTGGTGGGTATCCAGGTAGAGTCCCAGCTCCACCAGCACGAACTCCAGCGCCTGGAGCTCGGCCAGAGGGGTGCAGACGACATTGGAGGCGTCTTTCTTCAGGTGGAAGGGGAGGTCCAGGCCGGGGAAGAGGGTGCCGTTGTTCAGCGCATCATTCTGGCCGTACATTTGGGAGCCGGTCTGCTGGTAGGGCACATAGGGGACCGCCAGGGGCGCGCACTCCGGCAGCGTGCCGCAGGCGTCATTACAGACAGGCGGATTGGGCTTGGTGTCGGGAGACAAGATGCTTCCTCCTTACATGACATGGGATTGGCGGGGCGGGAGGCGCCGGAAATCGACGCCCGGCCCCGTTTCATCCTATGACGGAGCAGCCAAAGGGAACCCTCTTCCCCGGCGGGACGGGCTGTGGTATAATAAGAAAAGCCTCCGCATAAGCGGGCGCCCCCCCTCATAAAGTGCAGAGAAGGGGGGAGCTGCCTTGCAGAGACAAGGGGTCAAAAAAATTGTTTCCTGTGCCGTGACCGGGGCGCTGGCCCTGGGGACGCTGTGGTGTCTTTTTGCCGGCCTGGCGGACCGGGCGGACGTGTTTGCCGAGGGGCCTTTTGCCGGCGAGGCCGTCATCCTCGACGCCGGACACGGCGGGGAGGACGGCGGGGCGGTCTCTCCGTCCGGCGTGGAGGAGAGCGGGCTCAACCTGGCCATTGTCCTGCGGCTGGACCAGATGCTCGGCCTGTACGGGGTCAATACGGTGCTGCTCCGCACGGAGGACGTTTCCCTCCACGACAGCGACGCGGAGACCCTGCGGGAGAAGAAGGTCTCGGACCTGCACAACCGCGTGGAGCGGATCGAGTCCATCGAAGGCGGGACCCTCATCAGCATCCACCAGAACACCTACCCGGCGGAGAAGTATCACGGCGCCCAGGTGTTCTATGCGGACGAGGCGTCCTCGCTGCCGCTGGCGCAGCGGGCCCAGGAGCTGCTGAAGGAGGTGCTGGACCCCACAAACCAGCGGGTAGCGGCCAGGATTTCCGACAGCGTGTACCTGATGAATCACATCACCTGCCCGGCCATTCTGGTGGAGTGCGGCTTTCTCTCCAATCCGGAGGAGGAGAGGCTGCTCCAGGACGGCGGCTATCAGCTGAAAATTGCCGGGGCTCTGACGGGGGCCTACCTGCAGATGCGGCAGGAATCGACATAATATGCGGGGATGACATTGAGATGGCACCAAAGAGCAAGACGCTATTCTACTGTACTGAGTGCGGAAACGAGATGCCCAAATGGCAGGGCCAGTGTCCCGCCTGCGGGGCCTGGAACACGGTAGTGGAGCAACCGGCAGAGACCAGGAAAAAGGCTGCCGCGGCGGCTTCCAAGGGGAGCGGCGGCCTGCGCGTCCCCAGGAACCGCCCCCGGGAGCTCCGGGAGGTGGAGGCCAGCCGGGAGCTCCGGTTCGAGACCGGGATGAGCGAGCTGGACCGCGTTCTGGGCGGCGGCGCGGTGAAGGGCTCCCTGGTGCTGGTGGGCGGCGCCCCCGGTATTGGAAAATCCACCCTGATGCTCCAGATCTGCGACAGCCTCTGCCGCTTCGCCAAGGTCCTGTATGTATCCGGCGAGGAGTCAGAGCGCCAGATCAAACTGCGGGCGGAGCGGCTGGGTGTTCGGGGAGAGGGGCTGTATCTGTACGCTGAGACCAATCTGGGGGATATTCTGGAGACCGTCCAGGAGCTGCAGCCGGACATCGTGATCGTCGACTCTATTCAGACACTCTACAACGATGATATTGCCGCCGCTCCGGGCAGCGTGGGACAGGTAAAGGACTGTACCTTGACACTGATGCAGCTGGCCAAGGGGCAGGGAATTACCGTCTTTGTCATTGGGCATGTCAATAAGGAGGGAGCCATCGCGGGCCCCAAGGTCCTGGAGCACATGGTGGACTGCGTGCTCTACTTCGAGGGGGAGCAATCTCAGGCGTACCGCATTCTGCGGGCGGCGAAGAACCGGTTTGGCGCCACCAATGAGATCGGGGTCTTTGAAATGGTGGACAGCGGCCTGGCGGAGGTGCCGAATCCCTCGGAAATGCTCCTGTCCGGCCGTCCCCAGGATACGCCAGGGACCTGTGTGACCTGCGTGATGGAGGGCGTGCGGCCGATTCTGGCGGAGGTCCAGGCGCTGGTGGTCCCCACTAGCTTCAACGTGCCCCGGCGGACCAGCAACGGCATCGACTACAACCGGGCCATGCTGCTCCTGGCGGTGCTGGAGCGCCGCGGCGGGCTGAGGGTGTCCAACTGCGACGCCTACATCAACGTCATCAACGGGTTGAATCTGGATGAGCCGGCGGCCGATTTGGCGACCATTATTGCCCTGGCGTCCAGTTTCCGGGACAAGCCGGTCCCAGGCGATTTGACCGCGATCGGCGAGGTGGGGCTCACCGGTGAACTGCGTACAGTTAACGCCTTGGGACAGCGCCTGTCCGAGGTGCGCCGGATGGGCTTCACCAAGTGCATGGTCCCTGCCAGGGGAGGAGAGCGGATTCCGCAGCCGGAGGGGCTGCAGCTCATCCGTGTGCGAAACATTCTGGAGGCGCTCTCCGCGGTCTTATATTAGGTCTTTACTGCTGGAGCACGGTATAGAGAACTGAAGTTTTGGGGCACTCTTGGGATGAAGTTAACGCAAGGATCACTCTTACTGGGCATGCCACAGGAGAGCGCCCGTTCCAGACAACAGTAGCCATCTTTCTGATAAACGCAATTACTGGTACAGGCAATCAAACTCATTGCAAAATCACCCCTATTTAGTTGCAG
>DVHW01000044.1 GCA_018711785.1 Candidatus Galloscillospira excrementavium | reverse complement strand
AAGGCGCGATAGAGGAAGGTGACGATCTGGCCCCGGGTGCAGGTGGAGTCGGGGGCAAAGCGGCCCCCGCCCACGCCGCCGGTAATGCCGTTCTCCACCGCCCAGGCCACCGCCTGGGCGCAGCTGGCGTCGTCGGCCACGTCGGTGAAGGTGTTCCCGCCGCTGACCGCAGGGCTGCCCTCCAGCTTCCACAGGAATTCCACCACCATGGACCGGGTGCAGGGCAGGCCGGCCTCAAAGCTCTCGATCAGCCCCTCCTCATGGGCCCAGGCCGCCGCATCGGCGTAGTACTGACCAGCGGTCTCCGGGAAGGGGTCCGTACTGGCCGCAGGCTCCCCGGCGGCACGCCACAGGAAAGTGAGGATCTGGGCCGTGTTGCAGGTGGTGTCCGGGGAGAAGGTGGTGGGGGTGGTGCCGCCGGTGATGCCCCTCTCCGCCGCCCAGGTCACTTCATTGGCACACCAGTCGGGCACGTCGGCGAACGCCGGGGCCTCGGGCTCGTCAGGCTCCTCCGTCTGGCCGGTGCCGCCGCCCACCCGGATGTAGTAGTCCCAGAGCCAGATCCGCTGTTCGGCAAACTCGATCCGGTAGAGCCCGTCGGGCAGGGTCTTTACCTCCTTCGAGGTCAAAATGTTCCCGTCGAAGAACATCTCGCCGGTGTCCATCTGTTCAATCCGGAAAACCTCTATCATGTAGCCGGGCGCGTAGCCCAGATTGACCGTGGTTCCGGAGGGGTAGAGGTAGACGGTCTCACTCTCCCCGTCGATGGTCTCCGTGGCAGTGCCGGTGCAGGTGCCGGACAGGGCGCCGGTCAGGTCCTCCGGCACCTCCTCCGCCGCCAGGACGGGCACGCACAGGCCCAGACACAGGGCCAGGGTCAGACACAGGGTCGCCAGTTTCTTCATGACAGCATCTTCCTTTCTTAACCGAATTTAGATTTGATTGTCTTTGGAGCCCTCCAAAGACAGCAAAGAGCCGGCTCTTTGCGAGTGCATCTAAATTATACCGCCGCTCCAGTTGAAATACAATAGATCGTACCTTATTTCTCAAAAAAAGCTCCGTTGGACCCCGTTTAGTTCTCTCTCCAGTCTCCGCTGCCTTCCCGCAGGACGGGCAGGGAGATGATGAAGCTGGTGAACTTGCCGTTGCTCTCGGCCCGGATGGTGCCGCCGTGGAGCTCCACGATCTCCTTCGCGATGGCCAGGCCCAGCCCGGCCCCGCCGGTGCGGCTGGACCGGGCGGCGTCCAGCCGGTAGAATTTGCGGAAGATGTTGGCCAGCTCCCCCTCCGGGATCTCCAGCCCCTCGTTGCGCACGGTGATCTCCACCCGGCCGTCCGCCTCCTCGGCCCGCAGCTCCACCACCCCGCCGGGGGTGGAGTAGTTGACCGCGTTGCGCAGCACGTTATCAAAGACCCGGGCAAGTTTGTCCGGGTCTCCCCGCACCACTAAGTGGTGCGCAATGGTGGTCTCGCACCGCAGGTCCTTCTCGGCGAAGAGGGGGTAGAACTCGTCGGTGAGCTGCTCCAGCAGCATGGACAGCTGGATGGGGACCAGCTCGTTCTCGTCCAGCTTGAGCTCCATGCGGGTGATGTCGAAAAACTCCCCCAGCAGCTCCTCCAGCCGCTCGGCCTTGTCCAGGGCGATGCCGGTGTACTTGATGCGCTCCGCCCGGTCCAGGTCGGGCTGGGCGCGGAGCAGGGTCAGGTAGCCCACCACCGAGGTCAGGGGGGTCTTGAGGTCGTGGGCCAGGAAGGCGATGAGGTCGTTTTTCCGCTGGTCGCTCTCCCGGGCGGCGTCCTCCCGGGCCCGGAGCTGGGCCTGGATGGCCTTCAGGTCCTCCTCCATCGGCTGGAGCTCCCCCGGCAGGGAGATGGGCTTGCTGCTGTCCTCCACCATCTGCCGGGTGGCGTGGCCCACCTGGTCCAGCCAGCGGGTGAAGCGCCCCATGGCCAGGTAGAAGGCCACCAGCATCAGGGCCATCATGCCCAGGTTGATGATGAGGGTCTTGTTGTTGCGGATGTAGGTCTGGTAGAGGGCCAGGGCCGCCTCCTCGGTCTGGCCGAACAGGCCCTGGGCCACCGCCGTAAAGGCCCGGGCGAAGGGGTCCTGGAGCACGCCGTCGACGACCACCTCCAGGAGAAACAGCCCCACCCCGCCGGCGACGACGGTGCCCGCCACCACCAGGAGCAGCATCTTCAGCTTGAGCCGGGTGTACTTCTTGTTCACGGCGCCCCCCCCTTTTCCTTAGTATAGCGCAGGCCGCCCCCTTTCCGCAAGGAGGCGGCCCGTTTTGTCAGAAAACGTTCAGAAAAACCTCAAAATTTCCGCTCCAGCGTCCCGCCGCACCGGCAGCGGTACCGCTCCGGGTGGAGCACCAGGCTGGAGGCCCGCGAGCGCTTGAACTCCCGCCCGCACCGGCGGCAGACCACCAGGTGGTTGACCTTCTTGGGGTCCGGAAGGCCCAGGGCCTCCCAGGTATTGGTGCGGGAGATGTGGTAGCCGTAGGCCTCGTTCATCCGCGCGGCGTAGCCCTTCCAGCGCGGGCCGTGGTTTTTGCAGCCCCAGCAGGTGTGCAGGACCTCGTGGGCCAGGGTCTCCAGCACCGCCCCCTCCCCCGCCGCCAGGAGGGGCGCGGAGAGCTCGATGACATGTAACCCCTCCCGTACCCGGCAGCAGCCGAACCGGCCGGCGGAGCGGCGGTTCAGGGTCACGCGGGGGTCAATGCGCCCGGAGACCGGGATGCCGATGGCCCGGGCCTGGGCTACCACCCGGGAGAGCAGGGCGTCCAGGGGGAGCTGTTCTGTGTCCATGGGATTCACCTCGCTGGGGGT
>DVHW01000043.1 GCA_018711785.1 Candidatus Galloscillospira excrementavium | reverse complement strand
GGGTGCTGAAAATCCTGGTCACCATCGCCTTCGTGTGTAATCTGTTGGTGCTGCCTCTGGTGCCGGGACTGGTGGGAATCAACCTGGGAGGCGGAATGGAGCCTGTCTGGGAGCTTGCATCCAATGGAGACCTGCTGGACCCCCTCCGATTAGTGGCGGTGTTTTTCTTGATTTGCTGGCAGGCTCTGTGGCGGATTTGGAGAGAGGTTTCCGGCGGTGTGCTGACCGTGTTCCTCTGGCTCTGCGGCGCCTGCACCGCTATCATTTTGTGGCAGGCCCGGCGGGTGCTGAACACCATCCTGGCCGGGAACCCCTTCCAGCGCTCCAACGCCGGCAACCTGCGCCGGGCGGCGGTCTGCTGCCTGGTCATCTCCGCCGCCGCCCTGGCCCGGCTGATTTGGGGCTTCGCCTACTACCGCTCCCTCCAGCCCCTCTTCACCTACAACGCCCTGTTCGTCCCCCTCTTCGCCATGGGCTTCCTGCTGTGTATGGTCATGTCCGCTCTCTTCCGCCAGGCCGCCGAGCTGAAGGAAGAGAACGACCTGACCATTTGAAGGGGGTGGGCGGATGCCGATTGTGGTGAATCTGGACGTGATGATGGCAAAGCGGAAGATGAGCCTGAGCGAGCTGGCCGGGCGGGTGGACCTGACCCTGGCCAACCTCTCCATTTTGAAGAACAACCACGCCAAGGCGGTGCGCTTCACCACCCTGGAGGCCATCTGCAGGGCCCTGGACTGCCAGCCCGGGGACATTCTGGAGTATGTGTCCGAGCAGGGCCAGGACGGGGAGGGGGAGCCGTGATGGGACAAATTGCGCCGGGGACCACCCTGAAAGACCGCCTGCTGGGCTTTGCCTGCGGGCACCTGGTGCTGTCCGTGCCCGTGGGGCTGGTGCTGAACGTGGTGTGGGTGGCGCTGCTGTTTCTCCTGTTTCTGGTGGAGGGGAACCGGCTGGTGCAGCTGCTGTGGTACGGCGTTCCGCCGCTCCTGATGGCGTGCTATTTCCCCGCCGGAGCCATGACCGCCCGGGTGCGGGGCTGGCGGGAGGCGCCGGGGCGGCGGGTGCTGGCCCTGTCGGTGCTGCTCCCCGCGCTGGCGGCCTGGGCGTGGGCGGCGGCGGGGCTGTGCCTCTTTTGGACCACGGAGGACGGCAATGTGCTCCAGGCGTGGCTGTTCTTCGGGGCCATCGCCGCCACCCTCCTGCTGGGGGCGCCCTCGACCCTGCTGGCCGTCAGCCTGTGGACGGGCGGGGTCCGCGCCCTGGAGGGGCTGGGGCTCCTGGGACCGGGGTCCGCCTGGGCGGTCCTGGCCGCTGGGGTGCTGGCGGCGGGGCTGCTGCCCTCCCTGCTCTTCACCCTGGGCAGCCTGTGGCAGGCCCGGCGGGCCGGGCGGGGACGTTCCATAGAACAGGGGGGAGCGGCATGAGATGGAGCCGATTGGCAGCGGTGCTGCCCCTGCTCCTGCTGCTGAACGGCTGCGCGGGGGAGAGCACGGCGGACTATGTGGCCCGGCGGCTGGACGTGTCGCTGCCGGAGCCGGTCTCGGTGACCATGGAGGACACCCACGGGGGCTTCCACGGGGACGGCCTGCTCCACATTGAGCTGGTCTTTGCCCCGTCGGACGCCCCGGCGGTGGAGGAGGCGGTCTCCCACCACCCCAGCGGGCACTGGAACCCCTTCCCCATGGACGGGGAGATGGAGGAAATCCTCTACCGCGGCGGGGCCAGCGACGCCGGCTGGCCGGTGCCCCGGCGGGGCTGGTGGTACCTGCGGGACCGGCAGGCCGGCGGGGAGGGCGGCATGCTGACCCGCTCCTCCTTCAACTACACCTTCGCGGTCTACGACCCGGACGAGTACACCCTCTACTATCAGGAATACGACACTTAAATGGGAGGAGAAGAACCGTGGAACTGCTGACGACCCTGGGCCCCCTGGTGCTGGGGGTACTGGCCTGGTGCCTGGGGGGTGCGGCGCTGGCCACCCGGCGGAAGAGCCTGAGCATGCTCAGCCTGGCCAGCTGCGCCGTCGCCCTCCTTCTGGCCCTGCTCTACTACCACACAGAGCTGATGACGGGAGATGTGGCCGCCCTGCTGGACACCTCAGACGCCATGGCCTGGTGCGCCGCCGTGCTGCTGGTGGTGACCCTGGCCCTCAACGCCGCTGTCCTGCTCCGGGCGCGGCGGTGAGCCGGGGCGGTCCGGGACCGAGCCGCCCTCACGGTGGAGTACGGGAGTCAGTACCGCTTCGTACTGACCGAGAGGGGGACGGCAGGTTCCAGATGGGGCCGCCGCAGACTGGGTACGAGCCCGCCGGGGAGCGGAGCGCCCGAAGGGGGCTCCGCTCTTTTCTTTTGCTCTCAAAAGACTTTACAAGAAAATCTAAAAAACCCTATTGACAGTCATATGACCGTGTGATATACTCTAATCACCTTAAGGGAGGCGGTTAAGATGACGAAGAGACTGCCGGGAACCACGGTGGAGGCGGACCTGCGGCGTCCGGACGCGGCCGACGCGCTGCTCTCCCCGCTGTTCCTCACGGGAGGGCTGATGCTGTCCCAGGTTTCCCAGCTCACAGGGCTGGAGGCCCACACCATCCAGAATTGGGTCAAGCGGGGCTTTCTGGCCCCGCCGGAGCGGAAGAAGTACAGCCGGAGACAGTTCTGCCGGATCCTGATCATCAATATGCTGAAGGATGTTCTCCAGCTGGAGAAGATCTGCGCCCTGCTGTCCTACGTCAACGGCCAGCTGGACGACGAGTCCGACGACCTGGTGGACGACTCCTACCTGTACAGCTGCGCGGTGCGGCTTATTGGCCTGATGGACTCCAACCCCGCGGCGGAGGAGGCGGAGGTGGACGCCTGGTGCGGCCACGTGCTCTCCGACTACGGCGAGCCCGCCCCGGGCGCCCGGGAGCGGGTGAAGGCGGTCCTGCGGGTGATCCTCACCGCCTATCTGGCGGCGGAGCGGAAGCGGGAGGCCGAGGCCCTCCTGGCCCGGCTGAACGGAGGGGAGAAACCGGTGGAGAACAGCAACAATCGATGATATTTCATCGGGAAAGGAGGGAGCGGCCATGGCCGCCTGGTGGGAGAGCTTGACCCTGTTTGAACAAATCTGTCTCTATATCGCCGTTCCGGCCACGCTGATCCTGCTGATCCAGCTGGTGATGCTGCTGGCCGGCCTGGGCGGCGGCGGAGATGCCGCCACTGACGGGGCGGATGCCGACGGCGGAGACTGGGACGCCGGCCTGGACGGCGACCTGGATGCCGGAGGCGCAGACCTGGACGGAAACGGCCTGCCAGACTCGGTGGACATGGATGATCTCCACGACGGAGCCGGTGACGGCAGCGCAGAGGTCCACCAGGGGATTTTCTCCGGGCTGAACATCCTCACAGTGCGGGGCGTGGTGGCCTTCCTCACCCTCTTCGGGTGGAGCGGGCTCTGGCTCTCCCAGCTGGGGCTCCACCCCCTGCTCGCCGCCTTCCTGGCCATTCAGATCGGCGTCATCGGCATGGTGGGGGTGGCCCTTATCCTCCGCAGCGCCCTCCGGCTCCAGTACGACGGCACTCTGGACCTGCGCAACGCGGTGGGCCTGGCGGGCACCGTCTACCTGACCGTGCCCGCCCGCCGGGGTGGGTGCGGCAAGGTCAACGTGCTGGTGCAGGAGCAGCTGCGGGAGTTCGAGGCCGTCACCGAGGAGGCCGAGCCCATCCCCACGGGGGAGAAGGTCCTGGTGACGGGCCTGGCCGGGGAGGACACCCTGCTGGTCTCCCGCGCCCCGGCGGAGGAGACCCACGGACAGTAGAACACGGGGGTGGTACGGCCCCCGACGCAAGAGGTCATTTTGAGTTGAAAAAAGAAAGAGAGGTAATCGTATGCCTGGCAATCCGTTCGGAATCATTCTGATCTGCGTTATCGTCGTCATCGTATTCGCCCTGTTCCTGTTCCTCATCAAGCGGTACAAGAAGTGCCCCTCCGACAAGGTAATGGTCATCTACGGTAAGGTGGGCAACAACGGCGACGGCACCACCCGCTCCGCCAAGTGCATTCACGGCGGCGCGGCATTCATCTGGCCGGTCATCCAGGCCTATGAGTTCCTGGACCTGACCCCCATGTCCATCTCGGTGGACCTGGAAAACGCCCTGTCCCGCCAGAACATCCGCATCAACGTGCCCAGCCGGTTCACCGTGGGCATCTCCACCGAGCCCGGCGTGATGCAGAACGCCGCCGAGCGCCTGCTGGGCCTGCGGCTGGCGGAGATCCAGGAGCTGGCCAAGGACATCATCTTCGGCCAGCTGCGCCTGGTCATCGCCACCATGGACATCGAGGAGATCAACACCGACCGGGACAAATTCCTGGAGGCGGTCTCCCGCAACGTGGAGGGCGAGCTGAAGAAGATCGGCCTGCGGCTGATCAACGTGAACGTCACCGACATCTCCGACGAGTCCGGGTACATCGACGCCCTGGGCAAGGAGGCGGCGGCCAAGGCCATCAACGACGCCAAGAAGAACGTGGCCGAGCGGGACCGTGACGGCTCCATCGGCGAGGCCAATGCC
>DVHW01000042.1 GCA_018711785.1 Candidatus Galloscillospira excrementavium | reverse complement strand
AGTGCCGTGGAAGGGGGTGTAGACCATCTTGAAGGTGTCGGCCACCTTCTCCACGGCGGCCTGGTCGTTGACCTGGCCCATCACGTTGGAGAGGAACTTCTCATCGGTCTCCGCACCCATGACGGTGATGAGGCCCGCCTTCACCGCCTCGTCGTAGTCCATGCGCTTGATGGAGTCGAAGAGGTCCAGCTCGGCCATCTTCCTGGCGATGGCCTCGGCGTGGTGGGGGGGCAGCTGAGCCCCGTCCTGCCAGTAGACCTTGTAGCCGTTGTACTCCTTGGGGTTGTGGCTGGCGGTGACGTTGACGCCGGCGATGCAGTGGTACTCCCGCACGGCGAAGGACAGCTCCGGCGTGGGCCGGAGGGACTCGAAGATGCGCACCGGGATGCCATTGCCCGCCATGACGCCGGCGGTCTCCCGGGCGAACTCCTGGGAGTGGTTGCGGCAGTCGTAGCACACCGCCACCCCACGCTTCACGGCGTCGGGCCCCTCGGCCAGGATGACCTCGGCAAAGGCCTGGGTGGCGTGGCGGATAACGTGGACGTTCATGTTGTGCAGCCCCACGCACATGGTGCCCCGCAGCCCGGCGGTGCCGAATTCCAGGGGGGCAAAAAAGCGGCTCTCGATCTCCTTCTCATCCCCGGCGATGGCGCGCAGCTCCTCCTTCTCCGCCTCGCTGAGGGCCGGGCTGGCCAGCCACTTCTGATAGGTCTCCTTGTAGGTCATAGCGATTTCCTCCTCTTCAAGTACGGCGGAGCCCTCCGCCGGTCTTAACAGCTCCGTGGCCTCCGCCAGGCGGGAGGCCGGGACGTAGATCTCCAGTCCGGAACTGGAGAAGCCCCACGCGATCTTCATATACTCTCCCGCGCCGGGCCGCTGGGTGTAGAAGGGAATGCCACAGCTCTCCAGCAGAGCGCAGCGCAGGTCCCAAAAGCCGGAGAAGTCCGGCTGGGTCTCCACCAGGGCGGCCCGCTCCGGCTCGCCGTCCCCGTCCAGGGGCCACTGATCCAGATGGGCGTACTCCATGCCGCTCCCTCCTATTTGTGGTAGCTGGAGCCCTCGTTGATCTTGAAGGCGCGGTAGAGCTGCTCCAGCAGCATGACCCGGGCCAGGTGGTGGGGAAAGGTCATGGGGGACATGGACAGCCGCAGCCACGCCTCCCGCTTGAGCCCCTCGTCCAGCCCGTAGGACCCGCCGATGAGAAACACCAGGTGTTTCGCCGGGCTCTGGGCCCAGGCGGAGAGCAGGCCGGCGAAGGCCTCGCTGGAGTGCTCCTTCCCCTCCACGCACAGGGCCACCAGGCTGGCGCTGGGGGGCAGCTTGGCGCGGATGGCCTGGGCCTCCCTGGCCAGGGCGGCGCGGATCTGGGCATCGGAGGGATCGGCAGAAAGGCGCTCCTCCGGCAGCTCGACCATCTGCAGCCTGCAGTAGCTCCCCAGGCGCTTGACGTACTCCGCCGCCGCCGCCAGGTAGAATTTCTCCTTCAGCTTGCCCACGCAGATGACGTATACGCTCAACAGAAGCTCCTCACCTCCGGCCCTTCAAACGGCGCAGCGCCGGCCGCACTCGCTCCTGGGGGCCACCTCCAGGGTAATGTCCCGGTCCACGTCCACGCCCCCCAGCTCCAGCAGGGAGCAGACTGCCCCATAGGCCCGGGCCGGGGTGTTGTTCTCTTTGGACAGATGGGCCAGCACCACTGTAGAGGTCCCGCCCTCCACGCAGGCGCGGACCAGCGCCGCCCCCGCGTCGTTGGACAGGTGCCCCCGGTCGCCCAGGATGCGCTGCTTTAAGTAGTAGGGGTAGGGCCCCGAGAGGAGCCACTCCTCGTCGTAGTTGGCCTCGGCCACCAGCAGGTCGGCCCCCCGGACTCCGGAAAGCACCGCGTCGGTCACATAGCCCAGGTCGGTGACCACCGCCGCCTTCCGCCCGCCGCCGGTGAGGGCGTAGCCCGTGGGCTCGGCGGCGTCGTGGGAGGTGGGGAAGGTCTCCACTCCCAGGGTCCCGATTTCAAAATGCTCCCCCGGGCGGAAGGTATGTATCCGCTCCTCCAGAAAGGCGATGCGGTAGCACAGCTGCCTCGCGGTCCCCCCGCTGGCGTACACCGGGAGGCCCAGCTGCTTGTTGAGGGTGGCCAGCCCGGCGATGTGGTCGCTGTGCTCGTGGGTGATGAGGATGCCGGCCAGCTCCGCCGGCTCCACCCCCAGCTCCCGCAGCCCTTTGCAGATGCGCCGGGCGGAGATGCCCACGTCCAGGAGCAGGTGGGTGGTCCCGTCGGTGGCCAGCAGGCAGTTTCCGCTGGAGCCGCTGGCCAGGGTACAGAGTTCTAGCAACAGGGTTTCCTCCTATGCTGGGAGATGACAAGGGACGGCGGCCGTCTGCCGCCGCCCCTGAGATCGTTGTTATCCTGCCTGGACGGATTTCTTCTCCTCCGGCATGACTACCACACGGATGTCCGCGCCGATGCCGGAGAGCTTGCGGACAATGTCCTCATAGCCCCGCTCGATATAGTGGACGCAGTCCACCTCCGTGGTGCCCTGGGCGGCCAGTCCGGCGATGACCATGGCGGCTCCCGCCCGCAGGTCGCAGGCCTGTACCGCCGCGCCGGTGAGCTTGTCCACCCCTTCGATGACGGCGATTTTGCCGTCCACCTGAATATGGGCGCCCATCCGGCGGATCTCATCCACATAGCGGTAGCGGTTGTCCCACACGCCCTCGGTGACCACGCTGGTCCCCTCGGCCAGGCAGAGCACCACCGTGATCTGGGGCTGCATATCGGTGGGGAAGCCCGGGTAGGGCAGGGTCTTGATATTGGCCCGGGAGAGGCGGCCGGTGCGGCGGACCCGCACGGAGTCGTCGTGTTCCTCCACCTCCACCCCCATCTCCTCCAGCTTGGCGGTGATGCATTCCAGATGCTTGGGGATGACATTCTTGATGAGCACCTCACCCCCCGCGGCGGCCACGGCGGCCATGTAGGTGCCCGCCTCGATCTGGTCCGGGATGATGGAGTAGGTGCCTCCGGTGAGCTTCTGCACGCCCCGCACCTTGATGACGTCGGTGCCGGCGCCCATAATGTCGGCGCCCATGGAGTTGAGGAAGTTGGCCAGGTCCACGATGTGGGGCTCCTTGGCCGCATTTTCAATGACGGTAAGTCCGTCCGCCAGGGCGGCGGCCAGCATGATGTTCATGGTGGCGCCCACGGACACCATATCGAGATAGACCTGGGCCCCGGTGAGCCGTCCATTTTTCGCCTTGGCGCGGACAAAGCCGCCGCTCACGTCCACGTCGGCCCCCATGGCCACAAAGCCCTTGATGTGCTGGTCAATGGGCCGGTCCCCCAGGTGGCAGCCGCCGGGAGGGGGCACCTCGGCGCTGCCGAAGCGGCCCAGCAGGGCTCCAATCAGGTAGTAGGAGGCCCGGATCTTCCGCGCCATCTCCTGCGGGACCTGGCTGTTTTGGATATGGCGGCAGTCGATGTCCACCGTGGTCCGGTTCACCGTGCGCACATCTGCGCCTAACTCCTGCAAAATCTGAAGGATCATCGTCACATCGCTGATCTGGGGAATATTTTCAATGCGGCACACCCCGTCTACCAGCAGGGCCGCCGGAATGATGGCCAAGGCGGCGTTCTTTGCCCCGCTGATTTCAACCTCACCATGCAGCGGCTTTCCGCCGCGAATCACGTACTTTGTCAAATCGGCACCTCTATCCTTATTGCGGGGAAATCCCGCGGCATCAAAGGCGAATCTGTATCCGCCCAGAATGATCTGATGTTAAATGGCTGCGCCCGGTTTGAGGCGGCCGCTTCTGCGTCCCCGGCCGTAAGCCTTCGGGCGGGCCATGCCTGCCTATTCATGGTTATTATAGCATCATCGTTATGTAAAATCAAAGCAATTTTACATTTCTTTCAGAAAAGCAGGCGCGGACGCTCCTTCTGCATAAAGGATGCCCGTTTTCACCATGGTTATTCCTCGCCATGAAAGAGCGGGCTATGTCTACCAAAAGTCAACCAGCTCAGGGCCTGGAAGCCGCTGCGCCCCAGCGGGTTTCGGGCTTTGCTTTGCCTCTCTGCTGCCAAAAGTCTACCAAATGTCTACCAAGTTCACTTTTTCCCGCCTGTTCCTCTGTATTTCCTCCAAACCATCTCTTTTTCCTCACCTTTTTCCGACCGTAAGGGGCGTCATAC
>DVHW01000041.1 GCA_018711785.1 Candidatus Galloscillospira excrementavium | reverse complement strand
CACTACAAGGAGAACATGTACACCACTGTCATCGACGAAGAGGACTACGCCATCAAGCCCATGAACTGCCCCGGCGGCATGCTGGTCTACGCCAGCGAGCCCCACTCCTACCGGGAGCTGCCCCTGCGGGTGGGGGAGATCGGCCTGGTCCACCGGCACGAGCTGTCCGGCGCCCTCCACGGGCTGTTCCGGGTGCGCTGCTTCAACCAGGACGACGCCCACATCTTCATGACCCCCGACCAGCTCAAGGACGTGATCCAGGAGACCGTGCGGCTGTTTGACGAGGTGTACTCCACCTTCGGCCTGACCTACGCCATTGAACTCTCCACCATGCCCGAGGATCACATCGGCACCGTGGAGCAGTGGGAGCACAACCAGGACATCCTGAAAAACGCCATCACCGACATGGGCAAGGAGTTCACCATCAACGAGGGGGACGGCGCCTTCTACGGGCCCAAGCTGGACTTCCACCTGGCCGACTCCCTGGGCCGGACCTGGCAGTGCGGCACCATCCAGCTGGACAGCCAGCTGCCCGAGCGGTTCGAGCTGGAGTACACCGGCGAGGACGGGGAGAAGCACCGCCCCGTCATGATCCACCGGGTGGTGCTGGGGTCCATCGAGCGCTTCATCGGGGTCATCACCGAGCACTTCGCCGGGGCCTTCCCCGCCTGGCTCTCCCCGGTGCAGGTGAAGGTGCTGCCCGTCACCGACCGGGCGGCCGAGTACGCCGACAAGGTCTCCGCCGAGCTGGACAAGCTGGGCTTCCGGGTGGAGGTGGACCACCGCAGCGAGAAGATCGGCAAGAAGATCCGGGAGGCCACCCTGGAGAAGGTCCCCTATATGCTGGTGGTGGGCGACCGGGACATGGAGAACGGCACGGTCTCCCCCCGGCACCGCACCGGCGAGGACCTGGGCGGCATGAGCCTGGAGCAGTTCGCCGCCCTGCTGAAAGAGGAAGTGGACACCAAGGCCATCAAATAAAAAGCAGCGTGCCGCCGGGATGCCCCGGCGGCACGTCTTTTTACGTCGTGAACACACCACGGCCTGCTTGAACAAGCGGCAAGCCGTTTGTTTGACGGCCTCTCCGCTCAAAGGGTCACGGTCCCCTCGCAGCAGCGGTAGTCGGTGTCGATGTTGTGGGCGATGAAGCGGGCCTTGAAGTTGCGCTGGTTGCACAGGGCCCGGGGGTCGCTGCCGGACACGTCCAGGTCCTCCGGCACCACGAAGCGGATGCACTTGACCAGCACGTCGCGGCAGGAGGGACCGTAGTGGGCGGGGAGGGTGAAGGCCTTCATGCCCCGCTGGTGCTCCTCGCCGTTCTGGTCCACCTCGGTCAGGATGGCGGCCAGGGCCACCCGCCGGCCGGGGCAGACGTTTTTCACCGTGACGTCCATTTGGATGATGCGGCCCAGGGACTCCAGGTAGGTGTCCCCCAGGTCCACCAGCACCGCGTCGGAGCACCCGTCCACCGACAGGTCCACCGGCTGGGGGCAGGGCTCGGGGTGGACCACCACGCCGCACTCCACCGTGACCTCGGGGTCGGGGAAGGTGACCACGTTCCCCTCCGTGTCGGAGTAGGTGATGGCGCTGTTGACCTTCTTGGTGCCGGGGGTCTGGGCGGTGTGGCGGATGAAGAAGTCCAGGGTGGCGCTCTCGCTGCCCGTCACGCCCAGCTCGTCAATGTTCCACCGCAGGGAGGTGGGGGTGAGCATGGTGGCGGTGCCCTTGCTGGGGCTCTGGATGCTGGTGATGACAAAATCGGGGTTGAGGGTCTCGTGGATGACGATATTGGTGGCCCCGGCCTTGGAGATGTTCTGGGCCAGCTGGGCGAACAGCTCCTCCAGGTCGGCCGCGTCCGGCGTCACCGCCACGTGGGTGGCATCCGGGTCGGTGGCCCACTCGTTGAGGGCGGACACGTCCACCCCGTCGGAGCCGACGAGGCCGATGCAGTAGATGATGATGCCCTGGGCCCGGGCCGCGGCGGCCACCGGGGCGGGCGGGGCGCCGGCGGTGGTGTTGCCGTCGGTGAACATGACGATGACCTTGGCATTTGTCGAGGCCGGTTCAAAGAGCCCCGCCGCCGTGGAAAACGCGTCGGCGTGGTTGGTGTTGCCGCCGGCCGACAGGGCGTCTACGGCGTCCTTCAGCGCGTCTACCGAGGTGATGAGCGCCGTGTCCGCCGTGGCTGTGGCGGCGAAGCTCACGATGCCGATGCGGCTGCCGGAGCCGATCTCTCCGCTGGGCGCGCCGCCCGTGGCCTCGGCGATGATGTCGATAAAGGTCTTGGCGCCCAGCTTCATGGCTGCCAGCGGGTCGCCCGCCATGCTGCCCGAGCGGTCCAGGACCAGGGCGATGTCGGTGGGATTGCTGACAATATCCGGCGTGGCCGTGAGGGCCAGCCGCACCCGCAGCGTCCCGTCGCAGTCGATGCGGTCGGTGCTGACCACCTTGTTGGAATTTGTGATACCTATAGTACCGCCTCCTTCTGGGGTTTCCCCGTGTCATGCTATTCGACACTCCTCCCCCTTGTGCACGCCCCTGCCGGCCCGCTGGGTTGAGAACGGGGGACAAATGTGGTAAGATACGGGAGACATCACAAAATCGAGGTGGTACCATGGCCTATCTGGTGGAAATCACAGACCTCTCCGCGCCGGAGCTGGATGCCTACGCCCGCCTGACCGAGGCCCAGCTGCGCAACCGTCTGGAGCCGGAGAAGGGCATCTTCCTCGCCGAGAGCCCCAAGGTCATCGCCCGGGCCCTGGACGCGGGATATGAGCCTCTCTCCCTGCTCACCGAGCGCAAGCACATCGAGGGCATCGGCCGGGACATCATCCTCCGCTGCGGGGATGTGCCGGTCTACACCGCCGACGACGGGCTCCTCGCCTCCCTCACCGGCTACCAGCTGACCCGTGGCGTGCTGTGCGCCATGCGCCGGCCCGCCCTGCCCACGGTGGAGGCGGTCTGCGCCGGGGCCCGGCGGGTGGCGGTACTGGAGGGCATCGTGGACGCCACCAATGTGGGGGCCATCTTCCGCTCGGCGGCCGCCCTGGGGATGGACGCCGTGCTGGTCACCCCCACCTGCTGTGACCCGCTGTACCGCCGGGCGGCCCGGGTGAGCATGGGCACGGTGTTCCAGGTGCCCTGGACCCGCATCGGGGACACACCCTCGGACTGGCCCGGTCCCGGTCTGGAGCGGCTGGGCGCCCTGGGCTTCCGCACCGCCGCCATGGCCCTCCGGCCCGACGCCCTCTCCATCGACGACCCCCGGCTTGCGGGGGAGGAGAAGCTGGCCGTGGTGCTGGGCACCGAGGGGGACGGCCTGGCCGGGGACACCATCGCCCGCTGCGACTACACCGTCCGCATCCCCATGGCCCACGGGGTAGACTCCCTCAATGTGGCCGCCGCCAGCGCTGTGGCCTTTTGGGCCCTGCGGGCGCGGTGAGCCGGTGCGGAGGAGGGCAAAACGAAAAAATGCGCCGCCATGGAATTCCATGGCGGCGCACAGCTTGTCGAAAAACCTCGTAGAGTTCGCGCCCGCAGGCGCGAAAAAGGTAAAAATCTGTTTTTTCCGGGGACATGTGCCTCGGGAAAAACTCTTCTCGGCGTGCCAGTGTGAGTTTTGCCCGACTCA
>DVHW01000040.1 GCA_018711785.1 Candidatus Galloscillospira excrementavium | reverse complement strand
CTTTGCTGTCGCTGAAGTAAGAGCACCAGGGCCGCAGGGTGCAGTTTTGGCAGTCCGGCTTCCGGGCCATGCACACCGCCCGGCCGTGGAGCACCATCCGGTGGCAGAAGTTGTTGGACTCCTCCGGTGGCAGGACGGCCCGGAGCTGTGTCTCCACCTTGGCCGGGTCCTTGGTGCCGTCGGTGAGGCCCAGGCGGCCCGAGATGCGGATGCAGTGGGTGTCCGCCACCACCACGCCGGGAGTGTGGTAGATGTCCCCCAGGATGAGATTGGCCGTCTTACGGCCCACGCCGGGGAGCCTCAGTAGCTCCTCCATGGTGCCGGGCACCTTGCCGCCGTACTCGTCCAGCAGCATCCGGGAGGCGGCCACGATGTCCCGGGCCTTGGCCCGGAAAAAGCCGGTGGAGCGGATGTACTCCTCCACCTCGGCCACGTCGGCGTTTGCCAGGGACTCCAGGGTGGGGAAGCGGGCGAAGAGGGCGGGGGTGATCTGGTTCACCCGCTCGTCGGTGCATTGGGCGGCCAGGCGCACCGAGAAGAGCAGCTCATAGTCCTTGCCGTACCGCAGGGAGCACAGGGCGTCCGGATAGAGCCGCTTGAGCTCCTCCACAATGGCGAGGACCTCGGACTTCTTCTTTTTCATGAGAACACCTCACACTTTTTTGTGGTCATCATACCACAAACGGCGGGGAAAATCGACACTTTTTTCTGCCAGAACACGGGATTGTGCGGGGGATGTGCAGTATGGTATAATATCAGCACAGCACTGTGCTGAAGCCTCGGCACAGTCCACAAAGGAAACCAAAAAAGACGGAGGGAACAGGCATGGTCAAGGACATCATGGAGTTTATCAGCGCCCACGACCCGGAGGTGGGCGCCGCCATCCGGGCGGAGTACGACCGCCAGCGCCGGAACATCGAGCTCATCGCGTCGGAGAACTTTGTCAGCGAGGCGGTGCTGGCCGCGGCGGGCACGGTGCTCACCAACAAATACGCCGAGGGCTACCCGGGCAAGCGGTACTACGGCGGGTGCCAGTGCGTGGACGTGGTGGAGGACCTGGCCCGGGAGCGGGCCAAGAAGCTCTTCGGCGCCGACCACGCCAACGTCCAGCCCCACTGCGGCGCCAACGCCAACTACGCCGTCTACGCCGCCCTCTGCGACCACGGCGACACCGTGCTGGGCATGGACCTGTCCAACGGCGGCCACCTGACCCACGGCTCCCCCGTCAACTTCTCCGGCAAGAACTACCATATAGTCTCCTACGGCCTGGGGGCGGACGGCCGCATCGACTACGACCAGGTCCGGGACCTGGCAAAAGCCCACCGGCCCAAGATGATCCTCGCCGGCGCCTCCGCCTACCCCCGGATCATCGACTTCAAGACCTTCGCCGACATCGCCCACGAGGTGGGGGCCTATCTCTTCGTGGACATGGCCCACATCGCCGGCCTGGTGGCCGCGGGGCTCCACCCCTCCCCGGTGCCCTATGCCGACGTGGTCACCACCACCACCCACAAGACCCTCCGGGGCCCCCGGGGGGGCATGATCCTCTGCAAGGCGGAGCTGGCCAAGAAGATCGACTCCGCCGTCTTCCCCGGCAGCCAGGGCGGCCCCCTGGAGCACATCATCGCCGCCAAGGCGGTGGCCCTGGGGGAGGCCATGAAGCCCGAGTTCAAGACCTATCAGGAGCAGATCGTGAAAAACGCCGCCGCCCTGGCCCAGGGGCTGCTGGAAGAGGGCTTTGACCTGGTGAGCGGCGGCACGGACAACCACCTGATGCTGGTGGACCTGCGCAAGGCCGGCGTCACCGGCAAGGAGATGGAGCACCGGCTGGACGAGGTGAACATCACCGTCAACAAGAACGCCATCCCCAACGACCCGGAGAAGCCCTTTGTCACCAGCGGCATCCGGGTGGGCACCCCCGCCGCCACCACCCGGGGCTTTACCGAGGAGGATATGCGCATCATCGCCTCCCTCATGTGGCAGGCGGCCACCGACTTTGACGCCAGGGCCGACGCCATCCGCGCCCGGGTGGCCGAGCTGACTGCCAAGCACCCGCTGTACGAGTAAAACGATTCGAAAAAGTGCAAGCACTTTTCGAAAGAGCTGCGGTCCGCCGGAGGCCCTGAAACCTCGTAGAGTTCGCGTCCGCAGACGCGAAGAAAGTGGAATCCGTTTTTCCCAAGGACATGTGCCTTGGGAAAAACACTTCTCGGCCCGCAAACGTGCTCGCTGGCCGGCCCCATGGCCAGCGAGTGCGCTGCCGCGGGCCGCAGCCTACTCAAAAAAGCGGCACGCCGCTTTTTTGACCGTATTGCGCCCCGCCACCCGGCGGGGCGCAATGTTTGCCCTTTACGGGGAATCGAACGTATGTTAGAATAGGAGAACAGAACTGCGGGCAGCAAGGGGGAGCGAGAGATGAATTACCGTCCGCTGGCCGACGAGATCCGGCCCCAGAGCCTGGACGACGTAGTGGGGCAGAGACACATCCTGGGGGAGGGGGGCCTGCTGCGCCGCATCATCGAGAGCGGCCAGATCCCCAATCTGGTGTTTTACGGCCCCTCGGGCACCGGCAAGACCACGGTGGCCAACATCATCGCCAGGCGGTCGGGCCGGGCCCTGCGGCGCATCAACGCCACCACCGGGTCCCTCTCCGACATCAAGGAAGTCATCGCCGACGTGGGCACCATGCTGGCCCCCAACGGCATCCTCCTCTATCTGGACGAGATCCAGTACTTCAACAAGAAGCAGCAGCAGTCCCTGCTGGAGGTCATCGAGAAGGGGGACGTGACCCTCATCGCCTCCACCACGGAGAACCCCTATTTCTACGTCTACAACGCGGTCCTCTCCCGGTCCTCGGTCTTTGAGTTCAAGCCGGTGACCCCGGAGGACATCCTCCCGGCCATCGACCGGGGGGTGGCCGCCATGGAGGCCCGGCTGGGCCGGAGCGCGGCGCTGGAGAGCGGGGTGCGGGAGCACCTGGCCGCCGCCTGCGGCGGGGACGTGCGCAAGGCCCTGAACGCAGTGGAGCTCCTCCTCACCGCGGCGGCCAGCCGCAAGGGGGAGAGGCTGGAGGTCACCCTGGCCGACGCCGCCACGGCGGCCCAGCGCTCCGCCATGCGCTACGACCGGGAGGGGGACGACCACTACGACATAGCCTCCGCCCTGATGAAGTCCCTCCGGGGCTCCGACCCGGACGCCGCCCTCCACTACCTGGCCCGGCTGCTGGAGGCGGGGGACCTGATCACCGCCATCCGGCGCATCCTCTGCTCGGCCAGCGAGGACGTGGGGATGGCCTATCCCCAGGCCGCCCAGATCGTCAAGGCCTGCGTGGACAGCGCCCTCCAGCTGGGCCTGCCCGAGGCCAAGCTCCCCCTGGCCCAGGCGGTGATCCTGCTGGCCACCGCCCCCAAGTCCAACTCGGTGGTCATGGCCATCGACGCCGCCATGGCCGACGTGCGCGCCGGCCGGACCGGGGACATCCCCCGGCACCTCCAGAACGTCCACGCCGACTCGGCGGGCATGGAGCGAGAGCAGGGCTACCTCTACCCCCACAATTTCTCCGGACACTGGGTGCGCCAGCAGTACCTGCCCGACGCCCTGGTGGGCCGGCGCTACTACGAGTACGGGGACAACAAGAACGAGCAGGCCGCCCGGGCCTACTGGGAACGGCTCAAGGGGGATGGGGGGAAAACCTGACCCCTGCAACAAGGCCGACAGCCGCCCGCCCTGAGACCAGGGCGGGCGGTTCAGCTTGTCAAAAACCTCGTAGAGTTCGCGGCGCGCACGCTGCGAATAAAATAAAATCCGTTTTTCGCCGCGACATGTGCGTGGCGAAAAACACTTCTCGGCGTGCCAGTGTGAGGTTTGCCCGTCTCACGCAAGGGCAAAATCTTGCGCGCAGCACGCCGCAATCTACTCGAACAAGCGGCCTGCCACTTGTTCGATGTCTTACGCGGTGTAGTCCCAATCCCGCAGGACCCCCTCGGTGTAGAAGTAGCGCAGGGGGGCGGGGCGCTCCTCGGGAGAGAGCCGCTCCAGAACATGGAGCTTGATCTTCCGCCGCTGGGGGAGGATGGACTTGAGGTAGACCGACACCCGGTCCCCCTCCCGCAGGTCGCTCCGCCCCTCGGCCAGGCCGGAGAGGTTGGGGGTCAGCTCGATGAACACGCCGTAGTCCTTGATGCCCCGCACATAGCCGGTCACCGTCATGCCGCTGTGGAAGGCGGCGGCGTTTTCCGCCCAGGTGCCCAGCAGCTCCTTGTGGGACAGGAGCACCCGCCCCAGCTCGGGCTGCACCCCGGTGACCCGGGCGAAGATCTCCTGCCCCGGCGTGAACCGCCGGTCCGGGTGGGGGATGCGGGAGACCGAGATGTTCTCAATGCCGATCATGGAGGGCACGCCGCAGCCGATGTCCACAAAGGCGCCGAAGGGCTCCAGGTGGGTGACCGTGGCTGGGAGGATCTGCCCCAGCTCCAGGGTGTCCATCAAGTGGTCCAGGGCCATCTGCTGGGCCCGGCGGCGGGAGAGAATGGGCCGGAGGACCCCCTCCTCGGAGCGGACCTCCTCTACCGTGAAGGCCGCGGCCTTGCCCACCCGGGAGAGGATGGCGATCTCCCGGGTGCTGCCCTCGGCAATGCCCAGGGCGGCCTCCCGCCGGGGGATGAGGCCGGTGAACTCCCCCAGGTCGACCACCAGGTCGTGCTCCGGGGTGCAGCACAGGACCTGTCCCTCCAGGATCTCCCGGCGCTCCATGGCCTGGAGCAGGCCCTGCTTGCTTTCGCAGGCCGCTCGGTTCTCCGGGGAGCGGAGCCGCCGCCCCTCGGGCAAAAACAGATTTGTCAAGGCTACCAATTCCTTTCGGCGCGATCCTGATTTTTTCTGACAGACCACTATATGCGCCGGACAGGCCCGAATTGACAGCGGCGGGGCCGGGGCGGTATAATAAACCGGACGAAATCCCGCCCCGACCGGGCCGGAGAGAGGAGCGAGTGAGCGTGGACATCCGTGTGGGCGACCGCCTGCAGCTGAAGAAGGAGCACCCCTGCGGCAGCCGGGAGTGGGAGGTGCTGCGGGTGGGCATGGACTTCAAGCTCCGTTGCCTGGGCTGCGGCCACGAGCTGATGCTCCCCCGGAGCAAGGCGGAGAAGAGCATCAAGAAAATCATTCGAACCGAGGGAGAGGCATGAAGGAATTTTGGAGCGCCCGCATCCGGGACATGGTCCCCTATGTGCCGGGGGAGCAGCCCCGGGGGAAAAAGCTCATCAAGCTCAACACCAATGAAAACCCCTACCCGCCCTCCCGGGCGGTACTGGAGGCCCTGCGGCAGGCGGCGGACGGCGACCTGCGCCTCTACCCCGACCCGGAGAGCACCTCCCTGCGGCAGGCCCTGGCCGCCTTCCACGACCTGAGGCCGGAGCAGGTCTTTGTGGGCAACGGGTCCGACGAGGTGCTGGCCCTGTGCTTCCAGGCCTTCTTCACCCCCGGCCGGCCGGTGGTGTTCCCCGACATTACCTACAGCTTCTACCCGGTCTACTGCGCCCTCTACGGCCAGGACTACCGGGAGATCCCCCTGGACGGGGACTTTACCCTGCCGGTAGAGAAATTCCTGGGGGGCAATGGCGGGGTGGTCCTCGCCAACCCCAACGCCCCCACCGGCCGGGCGGTCTCCCTCCAGGACATCCGCGCGCTGCTGGAGGGCAACCCGGAGGTGGTGGTGCTGGTGGACGAGGCCTATGTGGACTTCGGCGCCGCCTCGGCGGCCGAGCTGGTGGGGCAGTATCCCAACCTGGTGGTGACCCGCACCATGTCCAAATCCCGCTCCCTGGCCGGGCTGCGGGTGGGCTACGCCCTGGCGGACGGGAACCTCATCGCCGCGCTCAACTGCGTGAAAAACTCCTTCAACTCCTACCCTCTGGACCGGCTGGCCCAGGCGGGGGCGGAGGCGTCGGTGCGGGACCGGGCCTGGTTTGAGGACACCGTGGCCAAGGTCATCCACACCCGGGAGTGGACCGCCGACCGGCTGGAGCGGATGGGCTTCCAGGTGTGCGACTCCAGCGCCAACTTCCTCTTTGTCCGCTATCCCGGCGTGGCGGGCAGGACGCTGATGGACGGCCTGCGGCAGCGGGGCATTCTGGTGCGCTGGTGGGACAGGCCCCGCATCGCCGACTGGCTGCGCATCAGCATTGGCACTGACGCTGACATGGAGGCCCTCTGCGCCGCCCTGGCGGAGCTGACGGGCACCGCCGCCAACTGAACACGAGAACACGAGCGTAAAAAGCCCCCGGGCGGCCTGCGGCCGCCCGGGGGCGCGCTGTTTTGCCGGAATCAGCGGGATTTCCGGTACTTCTTCGGATTCAGGATGGGCACCACGACGGACAGCAGGACCATGACGGCGATTATGGCCACCCCCAGGCAGAGGGGGAGGTCCCGGTGCTGAAAGCTGCCGTACAGCACGAGAAACAGCCCCACCCCGCAGAGGGCCACGCACCGGCCGTACAGACGGCAGAGGGCCTTCTGGTGATAGGTCTCCCGCTCCTCCGGGCCCATGGTGTTCCACCCCGCCAGGAGCCACAGGCCCCGCTGATGACAGATGTTGACGCCCCAAATCACGGCGGCCAGGGGAACGACCAGGGTCAGGATTGCTTCCCACAGGTTCATGGTATCTCTCCTCTCATGGGGTGCCCCGCAGGGGACGCCTTAAATCCAGTGGTTCATCAGGGCCACGGTCCCGGCCAGGTTGACCCCCAGCCCCCACAGGCAGAGAGGACGCGTCAGGGCGGGCAGGTCGGACCGGTCCTCCCGCAGAAGGCGCATCAGGGCGAAGTAGAGCGCCGGCAGGGCGTCGATGGTGTAGCGGTTGCCGAACTGCCAGCCGCCCATGGTGGCGTGGAGGCAGAGGGTGACGAAGTGGACCAGGATGAGCCCCGCCGAGAGCAGCACCTCCGGCGACCGTACCGCCCGGCGGAGGTTTTTCAGGAAATAGACAGCGAAGGCCAGGAAGATGGGGCTGAACAGCCAGAAGGCGCAGCCGTTGAAGGTGGGGAAGGCCACCTTTCCGTCCTCCAGAGCGGGCAGCCGCCAGAGCTTGGCCCAGTTCTCCGCCAGGTAGGCCAGGCTGAACTGGCCGTTTTCCTTCTCTACGGCGAACTCGGGCAGGTAGTCGTGGCCGAACTGGAAGGGGTTGTCAAACCGGGCGTAGTTGAGGCCCATGAGGGCCAGGCCCACGCACAGGGGCGGCAGGACCCACCACCAGAAGCGCCGCAGGGCGGCGGGGAGGGTCAGGCCGCTGCGCCGGACCTTCCCCCACAGCAGCCACGCCGCCAGGGGCAGGTAGACGATCTGCAGCGGGCGGCAGCCGAAGGCCAGGGCCAGGAAGAACAGGGGGAGCCAGCCGGTGCGCAGGTCGTCTGTCATGGCGTGGTAGAGGGAGAGCATGGTGAAGGCGAAGGCGCAGGTCTGGGCGAAGTACCACACGTCGGCGCAGTAGCCCACGTGGAGGAAATTGCTCCCCACGGTGACGAAGAGGGCCCAGAACAGGGCGGAACTGCCCCGCCGGCCGGCAAGCCAGGCCATCTTCAGGGCGTAGACCGCCCCCACGAGCCCCATGGCCACCGCCACCAGGCCGTCGGGGGCGCTGGTGCCGAACACCAGGCACAGGGGCAGCACCAGCACCGACGGGACGGGCGGGAAGCTGATGAAGTACTGCCCCTGGTACTCGGCGATCTCCAGATAGGAGTAGTTCTGCCCCAGGTCCAGGTGCCCCTGGAGCCAGCGGCAGGCCTGGAGCACATAGGAGTTGTAGGTGGAGGGGAGGAAGGGCCACTCCCCGGTGAAGGCCCACAGCACCAGATAGACCGCCAGGATGCACAGCACCAGGGTGAGGATGTCGCGCCGCCGGCGGGCGGGAGTCAGATCGATCATACTGTGCTCCTTTCCCAGTCCTCTGGAAGGGGATGCCCCGCTCTGGCCGGGCGATGTGTTCCCGCCAGTTACAAAAATGGCCACACCCGACGGTGTGGCCATTTTTTGGAGCAGGTGAAGGGAATCGAACCCTCGTGTTCAGCTTGGGAAGCTGACATTCTGCCATTGAACTACACCTGCATCAAAGGACTTAGCTAGTATAGCACAATTGGCCCCACTTGACAAGTCACAATTTGGACTGTGATTGTTCACAAATTCTTTACATAAAATTTATGCAAAACGCAGAAAGAGACCTTGCGATTCCCGGCGCAGAGGGATATAATAATACCATCAGAGAAGGA
>DVHW01000039.1 GCA_018711785.1 Candidatus Galloscillospira excrementavium | reverse complement strand
CTGCTGCGGACCAATGGCGTCCTGACCAGCGGCGTGAATACGATCCTGGCCGGCATCGTGATCGTGGTCAGCTTCACTGCGGGCTCCGCCTTCGTCATGTGGCTGGGTGAACAGATCACCGAGTTCGGCATTGGCAACGGCATCTCCATTATCCTGTTTGCCGGCATCATTTCCCGCGTGCCCAGCGCGGTCAGCTATATGATCCAGCTGACGAACCAGGGCGCCTGGTGGATCTGGCCGGTGGGTATCATCGGTATGCTGCTGCTCATCGTGTTCATCGTGTTCATCAGCGACTCCGAGCGCCGCATCCCTGTCCAGTACGCCAAGCGCGTGGTGGGCCGGAAGATGTACGGCGGCCAGTCCAGCCATATCCCCATGAAGGTGAACATGTCCGGCGTCATGCCCATCATCTTCGCCCAGGCCATCGCCTCCCTGCCCGCCACCATCGCGGCGTTCGTGGGCGTGACCGAGGAGAGCGAGGGCTTCGGCGGCGCGTTCATGCGGGTGTTCGACAACAACGGCATTGTGTATGCCATCGTCTATTTCCTGCTCATTCTGGGCTTCAGCTATTTCTACGCCAGCATGACCTTCAACCCGGTCGAGGTCTCCAACAACCTGAAGAAGAACGGCGGCTTCGTGCCTGGGTTCCGGCCCGGTAAGCCCACCGCCGACTTCATCAAGCGGGTACTGAGCAAGATCACCCTGTTCGGCGCCATCTACCTGGCCATCATCGCCCTGCTGCCCATCGTTACGGCCAACATTATCAACCTGGCCAGCGGCACAGAGCTGGGCGGTGCCCTCGCCATCGGCGGCACCAGCGTCATCATCGTGGTGGGCGTCGCCCTGGAGACCGCCAAGGCTCTGGAGGCCCAGATGCTGATGCGGCACTACAAGGGCTTCCTGGAATAAAAACTGGAGGTGCGGGAAATGAAACTGATCCTGTTGGGCGCGCCCGGCGCCGGAAAGGGAACTCAGGCCGAGATCCTGGGCCGCAAGCTCGGGATACCTACCATCTCTACTGGCAACATCCTCCGCACCGCTGTGAAAAACGGCACTGAAGTAGGCAAGAGGGCCAAGGCCTTCATGGACGCGGGCAAGCTGGTTCCGGACGAGGTCATCCTGGACATTCTGGAGGAGCGGCTGGCCCAGAGCGACTGTGCCCAGGGCTATATCCTGGACGGGGTGCCCCGCACCATCGCCCAGGCGGAGGCCCTGGAGGCCAGGGGGATCGTGTTTGACCACGTCATCTCCCTGGAGATCTCCGACGAGGAGATCGTCAAGCGTATGGACGGCCGCCGGGTCTGCTCCCACTGCGGCACGCCCTTCCATGTGGAGTCCAAGCCGCCCAAGGTGGACGGCGTGTGCGACGCCTGCGGCAGCGCGCTCATGGAGCGGGAGGACGACAAGCCCGAGACCGTACGGCACCGCCTGGAGGTCTACCACCAGGAGACCGAGCCCCTGAAGGAGTTCTATGCCCGGCGGGGCAAGCTGGCCTCTGTCCCCGGCAACCTGGGGACCATCGAGGACACCACCCGGGCGATCGAGCAAGTTCTGGGGGCCTGACATGGAGTTTATTTCCATCAAATCCCCCCGCGAGATGGAACAGATGCGCCGGGCCTGCCGCCTGACGGCGGCGGCCCGGGCTCTGGCGGGCAGCATGGTGCGTCCCGGCGTCAGCACCCTGGAGATCGACACCGCCGTGCGGAAATTCATCGAGAGCCACGGAGCCAAGCCCTCCTTCCTCGGATACGGGGGCTTTCCCGGTTCGGCCTGCATCTCCATCAACGAGGTGGTCATCCACGGCATCCCCGACCATAGGCGGCTGAAGGAGGGCGACATCGTCAGCGTGGACGTGGGCGCTTTCCTGGACGGGTTCCACGGGGACTGCGCCGCCACCTATGCCTGCGGGACCATCAGCGAGGAGGCCGAGCGCCTCATCGCGGTCACCCAGCAGAGCTTCTGGGAGGGTATCCAGTTCGCCCGGAGCGGCAACCGCATCTCCGACATCGGCCACGCGGTCCAGCAGTACGTGGAGCGCAACGGCTTCAGCGTGGTGCGGGACTTTGTGGGCCACGGAGTGGGCCACAAGCTCCACGAGGCGCCGGAGGTGCCCAATTACGGCGCGGCAGGCCACGGGGCCCGGCTCCAGCCGGGCATGACCCTGGCGGTGGAGCCCATGGTGTGCGCCGGACACTGGGAGGTCCGGGTGCTTCAGGACAAGTGGACCACCGTCACCGCCGACGGCAGCTTGGCAGCCCACTACGAGAACAGCATCCTCGTCACCGACGGGGAGCCTGAGATCCTCACCGTCACAGAGGACGGAGCCTATGTATGACTACACGGGCTGCATCGTCCGGGCAACCGCCGGACGGGACCGGGAGGGGCTGTTCTGCGTGATGGGCGTGGACCAGGAGCGGCAGCGGCTGCTGCTGGCCGACGGGAAACGGAGAAAGGTGTCCCGCCCCAAGCCCAAACAGCTGGAGCACGTGACGCCCCTGACCGACCACCTGCGCGGGTTCGACCACCCCGCCATCCGCAAGCTGAAACAAGGAGAGCCGGTCTCCGACCGGGAGCTGAGGCGTGCGCTGGCCGCCTTCAAGGAGGGAATCACGCTTGGCGAAAGATGATATGATCGAGCTGGAGGGCGTCGTCACCGAGGCGCTTCCCAATACCACATTTCATGTGGACATCGGAAACGGCCACATCATCCTGGCCCACATTTCCGGCAAGCTGAGAATGAACTTTATCCGCATCCTGCCCGGCGACAAGGTGACTGTTCAGATGTCACCCTATGATCTGACCCGCGGTCGGATCACTTGGCGGAGCAAGTAATTCCGCCCGAAACCATTCACGACCGAGTCGTCCGGCTCTGTCCGGAAGCCTTGCCTTCCGAACCCCATCCCCCCGCAGGGGAGGCGGCCGCAGGCCGCCCCCAAAGCGAAGCCCAGCCGAAGGCGGGTTCGCTTTGGAGAGGAGGAGCGGCGGAATGAGCGAGCCTTCCCCGCCAGGGGGAGGCGAGGGATATGGAGCCCGCGACGACGAGGGGCCATTAAGGCATTCATCAGGAGGTTTTAACTATGAAAGTCAGACCGTCCGTGAAGCCCATGTGCGAGAAGTGCAAAGTCATCAAGCGCAAGGGCAAAGTCATGGTTATTTGCGAAAACCCCAAGC
>DVHW01000038.1 GCA_018711785.1 Candidatus Galloscillospira excrementavium | reverse complement strand
TCTTGCCCACGCCGGTGGGGCCCAGGAAGAGAAACGCGCCGGAGGGGCGGCCGGGCTCCTTCAGTCCCACCCGGCCCCGGCGGACGGCCCGGGCCACCGCCCGCACCGCCTCCTCCTGCCCCACCACCCGCCGGTGGAGCTCCTCCTCCAGCTTCAGCAGCCGCTCCGACTCGGCCTGGGTGAGGGAGGTCACCGGCACGCCGGTCCACTCGGCCACCACGGCGGCCACGTCCTCCCGCCCCACCGCGCCCCGTCCCCGCTCCCGCCGCCAGGCCGCCTTCTCCCGGTCCAGCTCCCGGCGGAAGTCGCTCTCCGCGTCCCGGAGCATGGCGGCCTGTTCAAAGTCCTGGCCCCGGATGGCGGCCTCCTTCTCCATCCGGGCCCGGCCCACCTTCTCCTCCAGGTCCCGCAGGGCGGGGGGCGTGGACAGCCGCTCCAGCCGCACCCGGGAGGCCGCCTCGTCGATGAGGTCGATGGCCTTGTCGGGCAGCCGCCGGTCCCCCAGGTAGCGGGCGGAGAGGGAGACCGCGGCCTCCAGCGCGTCCTCCCGGATGGTGAGCCGGTGGTGGGCCTCGTACCGGTCCCGGACCCCCCGGAGGATGGCCAGGGCGGTCTCTGGGTCCGGCTCCTGGACCAGGACGGGCTGGAAGCGCCGCTCCAGGGCGGCGTCCTTTTCGATATATTTGCGGTACTCGTCCAGGGTGGTGGCCCCCAGGACCTGGAGCTCCCCCCGGCCCAGGGCGGGCTTGAGGATATTGGCCGCGTCGATGGCCCCCTCGGCGCTGCCCGCCCCCACGATGGTGTGGAGCTCGTCGAGGAAGAGAATGACGTTGCCGCAGCGTTTCACCTCGGCGAGGAGGTTCTTCACCCGCTCCTCGAACTCCCCCCGGTACTTGGTGCCCGCCACCAGGGCGGACAGGTCCACCGCCAGCAGGCGCTTGCGCCGCAGGTCGTCGGGCACGTCCCCCGCCGCGATGCGGCCGGCCAGGCCCTCGGCCACGGCGGTCTTGCCCACCCCGGGCTCGCCGAGGAGAACGGGGTTGTTCTTGCTGCGCCGGGTGAGGATCTGGATGACCCGGGTGATCTCCTTTTCCCGGCCGATGACCGGGTCCAGCAGCCCGTCGGCGGCCAGCCGGGTCAGGTCCCGGGAGAACTGGTCCAGCAGCTTGCTCTCGGGCGCGGCATACTCCCGCTCCGCCCTGGCCCGGCCGCTCCGGAAGGGGGGCGACGGCTCGCCGCCCAGGGCGGCCACCACGTCGGCGTACAGCCGGCGTACATCGGCGCCGCTGGATACCAGGACCCGCTGGGCCACCCCGTCCCCCTCCCGGAGCAGGCCCAGGAGCAGGTGCTCGGTGCCCACATAGTGGTGGCCCAGCCGGGCGGCCTCCCCCAGGGAGAGCTCGATGATCTTCTTGCACCGGGGGGTCAGGCCCTGGGAGGGCCGGGAGCCGGGGGCGCCCACCCCCACCAGGCGGGCGATGGCGGAGCGGATGGTCTCCCCCTCCAGCCCGGCCCCCCGCAGGACCCGGCTGGCGATGCCCTGCCCCTCCCGGGCCAGACCCAGCAGCAGGTGCTCGCTGCCCACATAGCCGTGGCCCAGCTCGGCCGAGCCCTCCTGGGCCAGCCGGAGGGCGGCCTGGGCCCGCTGGGTGAATCTGGTCTCGCTAATGGGGCTCACCTCGGTCGCCGGCGGGGGCTTTGGGGGCTGTGCCGGCGGCGGGCGGCGGCACAAAACGGCCGGCGTGGCTCTCGCTCCGGGCCGAGCCCTCCAGCTCGGGGGCCAGGCTCCCGGCGCACTCCATCCGGTCGGTGTTCTGCTTTGGCTTCACGGCGGTTCTCCCTCCTTGCCTGTCGTCGCGCGGGTGTGCCGCGCGCATGGGTACAGATGAAATATACCCCGCTTGGCAGCAATTTAGCATTGCATTTTTGAAAAATTGTGATACAATGAAGGCACATTCAGAATCGGAGGTGTTTCCAATGGCTTATCAGATCGGCAGTGAGTGCATCAGCTGCGGTTCCTGCGCGGGTGCCTGCCCCGTGGGCGCCATTTCTCAGGGTGACGAGCACTATCAGATCGACGCCGGCAGCTGCATCGACTGCGGCACCTGCGCCGACACCTGCCCCGTGGGCGCGATCTCCCAGGGCTGATGGTACTTAACAGAAAATAGCGGAGCCGCTTTTCAGCGGCTCCGCTGTTTTTTCGTTTTCCCTTGGTTAAAATTCCTCCAGCAGGAACCGGCCGATGCTCTCCATGGCCAGGGTGGCCTTCCTGATGGGGAACATCTGAAACACGTGCCACACGTCGTTCCACACCTCCAGGCGGCAGGGGACCTGGTGCGCCCGCAGGCGGTCCCGGAGGCGGACCGAGTCGGAGTAGAGGATCTCATTGGTGCCCACCTGGATAAGGGTGGGGGGAAAGCCGGTGAAGTCCCCAAACAGGGGGGAGAGCAGGGGGGAGGACAGGTCGGCGTCCCGGGCGTAGGCCTGGCGCACCGCCCTGATATAGTCCATGGTGAGCATGGGGTCCAGGTCGGAGCGCTCGGTGTAGGACTTCCCGCTGGCCGTCATGTCGGTCCAGGGGGAGAGGAGCACCAGCCGGCCGGGCAGCCGCCGGCCCATCTCCCGCAGGCGCAGGCAGAGCACCAGGGCTAGGTTGCCCCCGGCGCTGTCCCCGGCCACCACGATGTCCCGGGCGCCGTAGCCCAGGTACATCAGGTAGTCCCAGGCCTTTACCGCGTCCTCCACCGCGGCGGGGAAGGGGTGCTCCAGGGCCAGGCGGTACTCGCAGGAGAGCACCTCCCACCCCGTCACATTGGACAGCTTGGCCGCCAGGGGGCGGGAGTAGCCCAGGTTGCCGCTGGTGTACCCCCCGCCGTGGCAGTAGAGCACGGCCCGGCGGCGGTCGTGGCCCCGGTCGGGCCGGACCCAGGCCGCCGGGGTGCCCTCCAGGTCGAAGGCATCCCAGCTCAGGCCCTGCATGGGGGCGGCCAGGCGGCCCAGCACCTCCTGTGCCCTCCGCTCCCGCTCCAGGTCCTCCGGGCGCATGGAGTCGTGGGGGGTGGCGGAGTGGAGGACCTTCAGGGCCCGCATCAGCGGGTCCAGGCGGCGGCGCTCGGCGGCCGCCTTCTGCTCCGGCGTGCGGCGGAGCAGCTTCATCCGCCGGTCAGGCTGTTTCGGTTCCATGGGAGACCTCCTTGCGGTATCGTTTGGAATCTGCCCCAGTATACCACGCCCCGGCGGGAAAAGAAAGGGGAGGAAGGGAATGAGCCGCTCTTCGCCTCCCTTCCCCTTGTGGGGCGGGGAAAAACGTGGTAAAATTTCTTCGAACTTTCGAACAAGTGCGAGCACTTGTTCGAGCAGGACGCGGCGCGGAGAGGAGGGAGCCCCATGCCCAAGGCGGACAAGCGGAGCAAAAAACCAGACTGGTATCCCCTGGACAACGCGGGCACCCTCTACGCCGCCATCCAGAAGGAGCGCTACTCGGCCATCTACCGCTTTTCAGCGGTGATGGACCGGCAGGTGGACCCGGCGGCCCTCCAGCGGGCGGTGGACCGGACCATGCCCCGCTTCCCCGGGTTCCGGGTGCGCATCAAGAAGGGCTTGTTCTGGCACTATTTCGAGCCCAACGATGCCCCCGGCCCCTTTGTCTGCCCCGACATGGCCAACCCCTGCCAGCCGGTGCGCTTTCGGGAGAACAACGGCTGGCTGGTGCGGTTTTTCTACTATGAGAAGCGCATCTCCCTGGAGGTGTTCCACGCCCTGAGCGACGGGGCGGGGGCCCTGACCTTCTTCCGCACCCTGCTTGCGGTCTACCTCCGGGAGCTGGGGGAGGACATCCCCAGCGGCAGCGGCGTGCTGGACGTGGATGCCCCGCCGGACCCGGAGGAGATGGAGGACGCCTACACCCGCTACGCCGGGCGGAAGGTCCTCCGGGGCGGCTGGCAGCGGACGGCCTACCCCAACACCAGCCGGGCGGAGCCCTTTTACACCCTGAACGTGACCATGGGTTTTCTCCCGGTGGACCGGCTCAAGGAGGTGGCCAAGTCCTACGGGGCCTCCATCACCGAGTACCTGACGGCGGTGCTGCTCCAGGCCATCCTGGACAACCAGCGGCAGGAGGGCCGCCGGCGGGAGAAGCCGGTGGCCCTGGCCATCCCCATCAACCTGCGGGGGTATTTCCCCTCCAAGACCCTGCGGAATTTCATCCTCACCGTCCGCCCGGCCATTGACCCCGCCCTGGGGGAGTATACCTTTCCGGAGATCGTGGCCCAGGTCCACCACTTCCTGCGCCTGCATCTGAACCGCCAGGAGATGCGGGCCATCTTCACCGGCAACGTCCACTTCACCACGAACCGGTTTTTGCAGCTCATCCCCATCTTTTTCAAAAACCCGGTCATGTCCCTGTCCTACCGGCTGGTGGCCGCCCGGCCCTACTCGGCCACCTATACGAACCCCGGCGCCTTTGCCGTGCCGCCGGAGATGGCCCCCCACATCACCCGGATGGAGGTCATCCTGGGCCAGGCCACCCGGCCCGCGCCCCACTGCGCCTCCATCAGCTACGGCAACCAGATGGAGATCACCTTCGCCGGCACCGGCGAGTCCAGCGAGACGGAACGCCGCTTCTTCACCCACCTGGTGCGGGAGGGCATCCCGGTAAAGGTGGAGAGCAACCGCACCCGCTAGAGGAGGAACCGCCATGTCATACTGCGTCAACTGCGGCGTGGAGCTGGACGCCACCGCCGCCTTCTGCCCCCTGTGCCACACCCCGGTGGTCAACCCCAGCCAGCCGGTGGACACGGAGTCCCCCAAGCCCTTCCCCACCCACCGGGTGGAGGTGCCCGAGGTCTCCAAGTGGGAGGTGGCCCTGCTGCTGACCGCCATGTTCCTGTCCGTGGCAGTGTGCTGCGGCATCCTGAACCTGTTCCTCCGTCCCGAGCTGTCCTGGTCCCTCTATGTCATCGGGGCGGCGGTGATGCTGTGGCTGTGGCTGGTGCCGCCCCTGCTGATGCGGGGGCTCCACCTGGGCCTGCGGCTGGTGCTGGACGTGCTGGCCGTGGCCCTCTACCTCTTTCTGATTTCCCTGGGTCTGGGCGGCGGGGACTGGTACTGGCCCCTGGGCCTGCCCATCGTGCTGTGGGGCGGGGCCTGCGTGCTGTTCCTGGGCCTGGTGCTCCGAAAGGGGCGGCGGAGCATCCTCACCAGCGTGACCTTGGTCATCGGCACGGTAGGGGTATTCCTCTTCGGCCTGGAGCTGCTCATCGACCAGTTTGTCCTGGGCCGGTGGGAGCCGGGCTGGTCCCTGGTGGTGCTGGCGGTGTGTGTCGCCCTGGTCATCCCTCTGGTGGTGGTCCGGCGGGTGCCCGCCCTCCGGGAGGAGGTCCGCCGGAGGTTCCACATGTGAGGTCTGCGGCCCTGCCGCGAAAAAGGCCCGGCGCACGCTAAGTGCGCCGGGCCTTTCTTTCGGGATGCTCACCCTTGTCACATAGCGTCCCGGCCCCGGATAAGGGCGGCCAGGGCGGCGCGGAAGTGCTCCTCCTGCTTCCGGTCCCGAAAGGTGACCGTGTCCAGCATCCGGGCGAGGGGACAGTTGCCGCAGGTGCCGAACAGGAGCTCGTCGGCGGAGACCTCCAGCGCGGCGGCCAGGGCGGCCAGGGTCTCCAGGGACATCTTGCGGGTGCCCCGCTCGATGTGGCCCAGGAAGGGGAGGAGATGTTGCACTGCTCCGCCAGGGCCTCCTGGGTCAGGTGCCGGGCCCGGCGGAGGTCCCGGACACGGCCGCCCACCTCGGCGTAGTTGAGTTCCATGGCCCTGCCCCCTTATGTGTGAAGTGTTTTTCTTCATTTTATCCGAAATGACCAGGGGATATTAGATACTATAAGAATTAAAATATTGACGAAAAGAATTAACCGTACTATAATATTCCCCGTTTGAGACAGGGAAAGGGGGCGGCGGTCAATGGAGTGGAGCCGGGCGGTGGGGGCGGGCGTCCTCGCCGTGCTTCTCTGCTGGCTCCGCCCGGGCCGGGACCGGACGGTGCGGGACTTCCTCGTGTTCTGCGCCGTGGGCTGGGGGATGGGGCTGCTCCTCCCCGGCCTCCTGGCGCTGCGGCTCCGGGGATGCGGGGCGTGTCCGGTCCTCCCGGCCCCCTCCGGGGCCGGCGGGCTGCTGGGGGCCCTGGGCGGAGGGGCGCCCTCCCGGCCGGGCGCTGGCCGGGACTGGTGCTGGCGCTGGCCGCCGGGGCTCTGCTGGCCTGGGCGGAGCGGCGGCCCCGGCTCTTCCGCGCGGGGGCCTGCCTGCTGGCGGCCGCGGCGGCGCTGGGCGCGCTCTGGAGTGGATAAAGTGATGAATATTCATAATATTATGAATATTATTCAAGTAGTAGCAAAAATAAACGAGAAAAAATGGGTGCAAATCGCATAATTATGCGATTTGCACCCTTGCTTTTTCCTTCGGAACGTGGTAGACTGTCCTCAACATTTACAAGACGGAGGTTTTTCCCATGTCCGAGATCAAGAAAGTCGTCCTCGCCTACTCCGGCGGGCTGGATACATCCATCATCATCCCCTGGCTGAAGGAGAACTACAACAACCCCGAGATCATCGCGGTCTCCGCCGACGTGGGCCAGGGGGACGAGCTGGACGGCCTGGAGGAGAAGGCCCTCAAGACCGGCGCGTCCAAGCTGTACATCGAGGATCTGGTGGACGAGATGGTGGATGACGTGATCATCCCCTCCATGATGATGGGGGCCAAATACGAGGACTACCTGCTGGGCACCGCCTTCGCCCGGCCCATCATCGCCAAGCGGCTGGTGGAGATCGCCAAGAAGGAGGGGGCCGACGCCATCTGCCACGGCTGCACCGGCGCGGGCAAGACCACCATCAC
>DVHW01000037.1 GCA_018711785.1 Candidatus Galloscillospira excrementavium | reverse complement strand
GGTGACCTCCACAAACCACATGCCCCTCTCCCGCATGAAGCCCCGGATGTACTCGGGCACCGCCAGCTCCCGGGGGGAAATGAGGTAGAACTTGATGTCCCGGAACTTGGCCAGGGCCTTGATGAGGGAGTGGACCGTACGGCCATTCTTCAGATCCCCGCACAGCCCGATGCAGATGCCGTCCACCCCGCCGTGGAGCCGGGTGATGGTGGTCAGGTCGGCCATGGTCTGGGTAGGGTGCATGTGCCCGCCATCCCCCGCGTTGATGACCGGCACGTCGGAGTACAGGCTGGCCGCCTTGGCCGCCCCCTCCCGGGGGTTGCGCATGACCACCACGTCGGCATAGCCCGAGACCATCTTGATGGTGTCCTTCAGAGTCTCCCCCTTGGCTACCGAGGAGCTCTTGGGGTCGGCAAAGCCGAACACCGACCCGCCCACCCGGAGCATGGCGGTCTGGAAGGAAAAATTCGTGCGGGTAGAGGGCTCATAGAACAGGCTGGCCATCACCCGCCCCCGGCACGCGTCCAAAAAATCAGCGGGATGGTCCATGATCTCACTGCACCGCTGGTACAGCGCGTCCCATTCCGCTCTCGGCAGGTCCCCGAAGTCAATCAGATGCCGCATTATCCTCTTCTCCGTTCGTATCCGTTGTTCATCTCATCTGCATTTCGAGATATCATACCATAAATCCCACTGCAGCTCAAGTGCTTCTTTGCCGATTTTCTCTTTTTTTCGTCCACGTCTTTACAGCCCTTTGCCAGAAAGCGGGCCGTATGTTTTGCGCCGCGCCGTCCATGCTAACAGGGACGAAAAGGAGGCGGGGCCCGTGGCGGATTTTTTCTGGTATTTCTTCCTGTACAGCTTTGTGGGGTTTCTCTTTGAGGTGGTCTACGCCCGGGCCACCCACAGCCCCAAACAGGACCGCAAGTGCCTGTACCTCCTGCCCCTCTGCCCGGTCTACGGCCTGGGGGCGGTTCTCATCCTCCTCCTGCCCCCCGCGGTGCGGGATAACCCCCTGCTGCTCCTGCCGGCGGCGGCTGTGCTGTGCACGGCGGCGGAGTATCTCATGGGGCTGTTTTACGAAAAGGCGGCTCGGGTGCCTTTCTGGGACTACTCCCACCTCCCCCACAACCTGGGCGGGCGGGTCTGCCTGCGCTTTACCCTGCTCTGGGGCGTGCTGGCTGTGGCGGTGGCCTTTCTGCTCCACCCCTTTGTGGCGCAGCTTGTCCCCCAGATCCCCAGGGCAATCACCCTCTTTGCAGCGCTGCTCTTCCTGGCGGACGCCCTGTTGAGCCTCACTCTGCTTCGGCGGACGCGCTCTGCCGAGGTGCTGCGGTGGTACGCCCACCTGCGCCGCCCAGCCCATACCCGGCGGACGGAGCTGTAAGGCGCCGGGGCCAGAAATGGCCCCGGCGCCTTATCCTTTGCGGCCCGCTCAGGCCCGCCGCAGCTCCTGGAGCGTTTCACGAATGAGCCCCTGGGGAAGATAGGCCTGGGCAAAGGCGATGAGCTGCTCCAGGGTCACCGTCCGGGCCGCCCCCAGGAGGGGGTGCTTCATCACCATGGGGAACCGCCGCTGGAGCACAGCCCGGGAGGCCGGGTTGTCCAGCAGTTCTCCCACGGTGATCTGGTTGTTCTTCAGATTCAAAAGGATCACCTCCATCCCTCCATCCTATGCGCATCCGCGCGGGATTTTTCCTTGCCAGGAGCCCGCCGGGGCGATATAATAATTTCATTCCATAATGAATTAAGGAGGAAGGACACTTCGATATGCTTGTCACCTATGAAGGACACTCCCCTGTCGTCCACCCCACCGCCCGCATTGCGGAGAATGCCACACTGGCCGGCGCCGTGAAGGTGGATGCCGAGGCGAATATCTGGTATGGAGCAGTGGTCCGCGGAGATGAAGCGCCTGTATCCGTGGGAAGGGAGACCAACGTTCAGGACAACGCAGTGATCCACGCCAGCATGGGATATCCCGCTGCCATTGGCAGCCGGGTTACAGTTGGCCATGGCGCTATCGTTCACGGGTGTACGGTGGAGGACGGGTGCCTCGTCGGCATGGGTTCCATCCTGTTGGACGGCTGTGTCATCGGCGCCCATTCTCTCATCGGCGCGGGGGCTCTGGTGACGCAACACAAGGTCATCCCCCCGAACAGTCTGGTCATGGGTTCCCCCGCCAGGGTGATCCGCTCCCTGACTGAAGCCGAAATCGCAGCACTGGAGGTCAGCGTTGACGACTATCTTCACCTTTCTGGCCAGCTGCCTCTGGCGGGCGGCTGAGAAAAGGAGGTCGCTTTGAGACAAAAGAGAGAAAAGAACGCCCCCGGCCGTTACCGCAAGACCCTGCGGGAGCAGGTCCGGGAAAACAAAGCCCTGGCCGCCGTCTATGTCATTCTGCGGGTCCTGGTGGTGGCCACTATGGTGGCCCAGTTCTTCAATGGGAACTTTGAGAATGTCTTTTTGTGCATCCTCACGCTGTTCCTCTTCACCATCCCCAGCTTCATCGAGCGCACCATCAAGATCGACGTGCCCGACACCCTGGAGGTCATCATCCTCCTGTTCATCTTCGCTGCGGAGATCCTTGGAGAGATCCAGGCCTATTACATCGAGTTCCCCTTCTGGGACACCATGCTCCACACCATGAACGGCTTCCTCTGCGCGGCCATCGGCTTCTCCCTGGTGGATATCCTCAACCGCAGCGACCGCTTCACCTTTTCCCTCTCCCCGGTCTATTTGGCGGTGGTGGCCTTCTGCTTCTCCATGACCGTGGGAGTGGTGTGGGAGTTTTTCGAGTGGGCCATGGACAGCTTTTTCTTCCTGGACATGCAGAAGGACACCGTGGTGAACGCCATCAGCTCGGTGATGCTGGACCCCGCCGGCGGAAATGTGCCCACCCAGATCCAGGGCATTACCGACGTGATCGTGGTGCTGGAGGACGGCACCCAGCGCGCCCTGGGGCTGGGCGGCTATCTGGACATCGGCATCAACGACACCATGAAGGATCTGTTCGTCAACTTCATCGGCGCGGTGGTCTTTTCCGTCATCGGCTTCTTCTATGTGAAAAACCGGGGCAAGGGCCGCTTTGCCCGCCGGTTCATCCCCCGGGTGCTGCCCGATGGTGGGCCGGAGGATACCGAGCACGCCGGCGCGGCCGCCGGACGCGAGAGCCCCTCTCAGCCGGAGTGAGCGCGCATATTCCCCCTTCCGGGTACACATACTAGCACGGGCGAGAGCCCCACATTCCGTCTACTTCTGAAGGAGGAACCTCATATGACCGGCAATGCCAATACCAGCATCAAATGCTCCGTGTCCAGCTGTGCCTACCACAGCGGCCAGCAGCACTGCTGCACCCTGGACGAGATCAAGGTGGGCTGCACCACCAACGACGTAGCCACCTGCGCCTCCACCGAGTGCGCTTCCTTCAAGCTGGGCAACCACGGTACCTGCTGCAAATAACCGGCCGCAAACAGCATCAAAAAACCGGGCCCCGCTCTCCTGG
>DVHW01000010.1 GCA_018711785.1 Candidatus Galloscillospira excrementavium | reverse complement strand
GTGAAAACCGGTCGCGGTGTTCCGCGGCCGGTTTGCGTCGTTACAGGATGACAAGCCCGTACTTCCGGCTCATCTCCCGCAAAAAGTCCGGGTCCATGTCCCCCAGCCCGTCCCAGAAGGCCCGGCCCTGGTAGGCCCGCAGGGCCCCCTCCAGCAGCTCAGGCACGTCGGACCAGAGGCACAGGGCGTCCTCGATGGCGTACTGGTACTCGGCAAAGACCAGCACGTCGTCCTCCTCCAGAATCTCGATCTTGATGGCCCCCACCGGGGTGTTCTCCTCCACCTCCAGGATGTCCTCCACCAGGTCGGAGGTGCACTCGATGGGCTCCGACACGTCCACGTCCGGGGTGATGAACCGGGCCTCCCGCTCGCTGGCGCAGGGGATGACGTCCGGGTCCTGCTCCATGGGGGCGAAGGGGCCCAGGTGCTGCCCGTCCACCGCCCGCCGCAGTTCAGAGATGGTCTCCGGCGTGGTGCCGCAGCAGCCGCCGAACACCCGCACGCCCAGCCGGGCATACCCCTCCGCACGCCGGGCGAAGGAGGCCGCCGTTTCCCCGTCCCCGCTGGGCTGGGCCGCCAGGGGCACGCAGGCATAGGGGGCCAGCCGCTCCAGCTGCTCCTCCACCACCTCCGGCGCCGCGCAGTTGAGGCCGAAGGCGCTCACCCCCATGCCCTGCATGACGATGAGGGCGGCCAGCACGTCCACCCCGGCGGGGGTGCGGCCCTCGTCGTCGCAGCAGAAGGTGACGATGACCGGCTTGCCCGGGTCGGCCTCCCCGATGGCCAGCACGGCGGCCCGGGCCTCGGCCATATCCACCATGGTCTCCACCACGTAGAGGTCCACCCCGGCCGCCGCCAGGGCGGACACCTGGGCGCGGTAGTTGTCCACGACCTCCTCAAACCGGCCCTCCCGCACGGCAAACTCCCCCATGCCGCAGGGGGCCAGGTTGCCCGCCACCTTGGCCTTTCCGCCGGAAGCCTCCCGGCTCAGGGCCACCAGGCGGCGGTTGAAATCCTCCGTCGCCTCCTCCAGGCCGAACCGGGCCAGGGAGGCCGGGTTGGCCCCGAAGGTGGGTGCGGTGAGCACGTCCGCCCCCGCCGCCACATAGGCCCGCTGGAGCGCCAGCAGCTCCTGGGGTTGGCGCAGGATCCACTCCTCCGTGCAGGCCTCCTCCGGCATGCCCCGCTGCCGCAGGGCCGTGCCGGTGGCGCCGTCCATCAGGATGGGGGTGGATAAGGGGATGTCCATGAATGTGTTCCTCCTTGAAATCGGCCGCGCGCGGGCGGCCGCCGGTCAAATTGGAGTTAGTATACCACCAGTGGGATAGAAAAAGCAAGGGAGCGGAGGGATTTTATCGGCGGGGCCGCCCGGCATGTGCCGGGCGGCCCGTAATACATCCTTACATTTTCTCCGGCGCGGAGACCCCGATGATGCCCAGGCCCACCGCCAGCACCGCGCGCACCGCGTCGGCCAGCTTGAGCCGGGCCCCCAGCAGGGCCGGCGCCTCCCCCTTGATGCGGCAGGCGTTGTAGAACCGGTGGAAGTCCCCGGCCAGGTCCACCAGGTAGCGGTTGACGTGGGAGGGGTCGTAGTCCCGGCTGGCCAGGCGCAGCTCCTCGGGCAACTGGGAGAGGGTTTTGAGGAGGGCCTTCTCCTCCGCCGTGGAGAGGAGGGCCGCGTCCACCTCCGCCGCGCTGGGCACCCGGTCCCCCTCCTCCGCCAGGCGGGAGAGGAGGGAGCAGATGCGGGCGTGGGCGTACTGGACGTAGTAGACCGGGTTGTCCGAGTCCTGCCGCACCGCCAGGTCCAGGTCAAAGTCCAGGGGGGTGCTGGCGCTGCGGGAGTTGAAGAAGTACCGGGCCGCGTCCACGCTGATCTCGTCCAGCAGGTCGTGGAGGGCGATGGCCTTGCCCGAGCGCTTGGACATACGCACCGGCTTGCCGTCCTGCATCAGGTTCACCAGCTGCATGAGCACCACGACGAGGCGGTGGGACCCGTCCAGCCCCAGGCCGTCCAGGGCGGCCTGGAGGCGGGCCACGTGGCCGTGGTGGTCAGCGCCCCAGATGTTGATGGCCTTGTCAAAGCCCCGCTTTTCCAGCTTGTTGCGGTGGTAGGCGATGTCGGCGGCGAAGTAGGTGTAGAAGCCGTTGTGGCGGCGGAGCACGTCGTCCTTCAGGTCCAGCTTGTCCACCTGTTCCTGGGTCTTGCCCTCCCGGAGATACTTGGCCTTGAGCAGGGCGGTGGTGTTCAGCCACAAAGCCCCGTCCTTCTCATAGGTCCAGCCCTTCTCCGCCAGCAGGCCCACGGTCTCCTCCACGTAGCCGGAGGTGTGGAGCTCCGACTCGAAGAACCACTGGTCGTACTCGATGTTGTACCGCTTCAGGTCGGCCTTCATCCGGGGGATATTGACCGAGAGGCCGTACTGGGCCATGGCCTCCTGCCGCTCTTCCTCGCTCCGGTCCAGCCAGCCGTCCCCCTCTCGGGCCCGGAAGCCCTGGGCCAGCTCCCTGATGTCGTCCCCGTGGTAGCCGTCCTCGGGGAACTCCACCGCCCCCTCCCCCAGGAGGAGCTGGCGGTAGCGGGCGTCGATGGACTTGGCGAACTTGGCGATCTGGTTGCCCGCGTCGTTGACGTAGAACTCCTTCCAGGTGTCATACCCGGTCCACTCCAGCACGTTGGCCAGGGAGTCCCCCAGCACGCCGCCCCGGGCGTTGCCCATGTGCATGGGGCCGGTGGGGTTGGCGGAGACAAACTCCACCATGATCTTCTCCCCGCGGCCCTCGTCGCTGCGGCCGTAGTCCTTCCCCTCGGCCTCGATGTCGGCGAGGACCTGGCCGTACCACTTGGCGCCCAGGGTGAAGTTGAGAAATCCCGGCCCGGCGATCTCCACCCGGTCAAAGAAGGAGCCGGCCAGGTCCATGTGGTCCACGATGGCCTGGGCGATGGCCCGGGGAGCCATGTGCATGGCCTTGGCCCCCGCCATGGCGAAGGAGGAGGCATAGTCGCCGTTTTTCACATCCTTGGGGATCTCGATGGTGGCCTTTACCTGGGCCCCGGCGGGGAGGACCCCCTCCGCCGCGGCCCGCTCATAGGCCGCCTGGGTGAGGGAGGCCACCTGGTCTTTGGCCGCCTGAATCAGATTGGACATGTGTCAACACCTCAAACTATGTTAGTGGTTTCTTTTGTATGGAACGCAAAACGCGTCCGGTCCCGACAGGTTTCGCCGCCGGGCGGAGGGGACGTCCGCACCCCCCTGTGTCGTCGGCACAAGCTCCACATCGCTCGCCCCGCCGCAGGCGCGGGGACGGCAGTCCTGTCACAAGTCCGCAAAAGGCTCCCAGGCGGGCGCAACTGGTGATTCGACGCCTTCTTCTTGAATTCAGAAGCCGCCTCTCCCGTAATCGGGGGTCTGGGGGAACGCGAGGTAGGGCATTGTAAATGCCCGTGAGCGTCCCCCAGCTGGCTTTTGCCTACGTTTGCCCAGCGGCAAAAGTAGGTCGCCCGCAGGCGGAAAAGAAAACCCTCCGGGCGCACACTGTGCGCCCCTACTGCCGCAGGGCCGGCCTTTTCTCCCGCACGTCGATCTGGAACTGGTTCTGCCCCGCCACCGCATGGTCGATCTCGATGGCGTAATCGATCTCGATGTTGCCCCCGTGCTCCCCCATCCGGCAGCGCATCCGCCGGGTGTTGACCCCCACCGACAGGGCGCCGTAGGGCGTGTCGTACATAGACAGGTGGCGCCGGCCCTGCTCAAAGACCATCTGGGAGTTG
>DVHW01000036.1 GCA_018711785.1 Candidatus Galloscillospira excrementavium | reverse complement strand
AGCGGTCCATCTCACTCTGGGGGCCGTCGGAGTGGTGGGCCTTGATGAGGGAGTCGATCTCCCTGCGGGTGGTGCAGAACATGTCCCCCATAACGGTGCACTTGGCGGCGGCCATGGCATTGCCGTAGCGGATGGCGGCCGCGCTGTCGTTGTGCCGCAGCAGGCCGTAGAGGGCCCCGGCCACAAAGGCGTCCCCGCTGCCCACCCGGTCCACCACCTGGATCTCATAGGGCTCCTCGGTGTAGAGCTGGCCGGTGGCGGCATCGTACCCCAGGGCGGTGAAGGTGTGGAGGGAGGGGGAGAGCACCGTACGCTGGGTGGAGAAGATCTGGGAGATGCCGTACTCGGCGGCAAAGGAGGGGAGGATGTCCTCCAGCGCGCCGGTGCGGCCGAACATCCGCCGCAGGCTCTCCTCGGAAACGAAGAGCACGTCCAGCAGAGGCAGAAGGGGCTCCACGGCGGCGCGCTCCTCCTGGTCGGTCCAGAGGTTGGCGCGGTAGTTCACGTCAAAGGAGAGCAGGGCGCCCGCCTCGTGGAAGGCGCGCATCAGCGCGGCGGCGGTGGTGCGGGTCTGCTCCCCCAGGCCCAGGGTGATGCCGCTGGTGTGGAACAGCCGGGCCTTGCCGTAGATGTGGCCGGGCACCTCGTCGGGCCGGAGGGTGTTGATGGAGGAGCCCTTCCGGTCGTAGTAGGCGGCGGGCTTCCGGGGGGCGGAGGCGCTCTCGAAGTAATAAAGCCCCAGCCGGGCGTCCGGATGGGTGTCCCACACCACCGCCTCGTCGGACACGCCCCAGGCCCGGGCCTCAGACAGGGCGAAGCGGGAGAGCGGGTTGTCGGGCAGCTTGGTGCAGATGGCGGTCTTAAGGCCCAGCTGGGCCATGCCGGCGGCCACGTTGAGCTCGGCCCCCGCCACATAGCGCTCCAGGGTGGGGCCTACCTGGAGCCGCCCGCCGGAGGGGGGAGAGAGGCGGAGCATGACTTCGCCCAGGGTCACCGCGTCGAATTTACCTTCCATTTGGGAAAGCCTCCTTATATGTATCGCTGGGTTGTGGGATCAATAGACCAGGGGAGCGCCGGCCCGGTAGATAGACGGACACAGGAGCTGCTTGTGCACGGAGTCGGGGTCGTCCATCTGGCGCAGCAGGAGCCGGGCGCAGCTCTCACCGGCCTGGTAGTTGGGGAGATGGCAGTAGAGGACCTGGGGGTCCAGAATGCCATAGGGAAAGGAGCCCGCCTGGGCCAGGCCCAGAACCGAGGGGGCGTGCAGCTCCCCGGAGAGCAGATGGCGAAGGGGCTGGGCCCAGGCGCCCCAGCTGCAAACAAAGCGGGTGCCTGGGGGAGAGCGCTCCAGGACAGAGGTGAAGAACTCCCGGGAGGTGCGCTTCAGCTCCAGAAGCAAAGCCGGGGAGAAGTCGTCGTCCAGCCGGGAGTCGGCGGGAAAGAAGTCGCTGAACACCTGGAGAGAGGCGCCGGGGCATTGGGCCACCGCCTCCCGTACGCCGGCCTCCCGCTGCCGCTCCTGCTCCATCTCCAGGTCGGGGCGGAGATAGGCCAGCCGCGTTTCCCCCAGGGAGAGAAAGTAGGCCACCGCCTCCCGTGTGCCGGTGTAGTAGTCCAGGTTTACGCTGGAGAGCTGGGGACGGCCCTCGCAGCAGTCATAGGCCACAAAGGGGATCTTGTGGCCCTGGATGTATTCCAGCGCCGAGGGGAGGGGCTCCTGGCCGTCGGCCCCGATGTAGAGGATGCCGTCCGCCCGGTGGAACAGGTAGCGGCTGAGGTAGTCCGGGTAGCCGCTGGGGGTGAGGGTATCCGTGCACAGGAGAAGCCGGTAGCCCTCTGGCTCCAGGACGCTGCGGGCGCCCTCCAGCACCTGTCCGTATCGGGGAAGCATCACGTTTTTGTTGACCATGACGGCCACACAGTTGGTTCGGCTGGCCCGGAGGGCCCGGGCCAGCTGTGCCGGCATATAGTCCAGCAGGCGGGCGGCCTTGAGCACGCGGTCCCGGGTGTCCTTCGGGATGGTCTGCCCCGGCTTGTTGTTCAGCACATAGGAGACCGTGGCCTGGGAGACACCGGCCAGGCGGGCCACGTCCTTGCTGGTCGCACGCTTTTCCATCTCCTCACCCCGTAGATATCAATATCCCATCATTTTATTATACATCAACAGACACTCCAAGCGCAACAGAAACCGGCCCGGGTCCGCTTGGGATGAAAATAAATCATCCTTGTCCGATGCCCACGGTGATGGTACAATACTCCCAGGTAAGCTGTGCCCGGCGGCTGTGGAAGGCTGGGAAGGGCACCAATCTCTGTTGTGAGGAGGAAGGGCAGTGAAGGGAAATCTGGTCATTATCCACGGCGGGGGTCCCACCGCTGTTTTGAACTGTTCGCTGTATGGCGCGGTGACGGAGGCGCTGGACAGCGGGGAAGTGGACCGCGTCTACGGCGCAGTGGGGGGCACCGGCGGGTTCCTGCAGGGGAACCTGCTGGAGTTCAATACGGTGGCCCGGGAGGAGCTGGAGAAGCTCAAGCGCACTCCGGCCACCGCGATCGGCACCTCCCGGGATGCCCTGGAGGCGGAGGACTACGAGCGCATGGCGGACATTCTGGCGGAGAAAAACATCCGCTATGTGCTGATGAACGGCGGCAATGGAACTATGGACGCCTGCGGCAAGCTGGCGGCGGCCTGCCGGGAGAAGGGCGTCAGGGTCATGGGCATCCCCAAGACCATGGACAACGACATCGCGGTCACCGACCACTGTCCGGGCTTTGGCAGCGTGGCCCGGTATATGGCGGGCACGGTGCGGGAGCTGGGGGTGGACGTGCGCAGCCTGCCCATCCATGTGGTGGTGCTGGAGGCCCTGGGCCGCAACGCCGGCTGGACCACCGCGGCCTCCGCCCTGGCCCGGGAGCAGGGGGGCGACGCGCCCCACCTCATCTATCCCCCGGAGCGGCCCTTCCACGAGGAGGAGTTCCTGGATGAGGTCAAGACCCTCTACGACCGCCTGGGCGGCGTGGTGGTGGTGGCCAGCGAGGGCCTCCACGACGAGGCGGGCAAGCCCATCGTGCCCCCCATCTTCCAGACCGGGCGGTCCACCTACTTTGGCGATGTGTCCGCCCATCTGGCCCAGATGGTGGTGCGGCGGCTGGGCATCAAGGCCCGGAGCGAAAAGCCGGGCATCCTGGCCCGGGCCTCCATCGCCTGGCAGTCCCCGGTGGACGCCGCCGAGGCCGAGCAGGCCGGGCGGGAGGCCTGCCGGGCCGCCCTGGCCGGCGAGAGCGGGAAGATGGTGGGCTTCCGGCGCCTGTCCTCGGCGCCTTACCGCTGCGAGACCTTCCTCATCCCCATCGAGGAGGTCATGCTGGGGGAGCGCACGCTGCCTGCGGAATACATGAACGGAAGCGACGTCACCGACGCCTTCTGCGACTGGTGCCGCCCGCTGATCGGGCCGGCGCTGCCCGAGATGGCGCGGCTGGTATGACAGGAAGCAGCCCTGGAGCGGAACGCTCCAGGGCTGCTTTTTTGTGCAAAAAGCAGTTTATAAGTTCGTTAAGTAGAGAAAGAACACCAAAAATGCACAAATTTACACTAGAAAAGTATGAAAGAAAATCATACTTTTCCTTGCGGGCGGCGGCGGTTACAATTGGTAACAAGAACGTGGAGAAGAGGAAGAGGATTTCTAAATAACTTCTTGCCCGTAAGAGCTGCGGCCGCCCGAAACCGGGCGTCCTGACACCGGGGGCCCCGCTCTGGGGCCCGGAGGGGAAGGAAAGAAAGGCGAGGTGAGGCTTGGAAACGTAGGCCGGGACCCTGAAACGATCAAATTTGAACAGAAAGGAAACGGTACGATGAAAAAGCGCATCTGGAAAACGGCAGTGAGTCTGGGCCTGGCGGTCGCCATGCTGGTGCCTTCCGCCTTTGCGAAGATCGCCGTGGATGAGAGCAAGATCTCGGAGAACTCCGCGGACTACGCCTATTGGGATACCAGCCTCTCTGACGAGGAGCGGGCGGCCGACCTCATCTCCCACATGACCCTGGAGGAGAAGGCCTCCCAGCTGGGCTCCCACCCGGCGGCCGCCATTCCCCGCCTGGGAGTGGCCGAGTACTGGTACCCCGGCGAGAACCTGAACGGCATCGCCAATATCTCCCTGTGGTATGGCAATGAGGCGGGCGACGCCGAATCGGCCGCCACCTCCTTCCCGTCCACCTTGTCCCAGGGCTCTACCTGGAACGCCAACCTCATCGGCCAGATGGCCGACGCCATCGGCGACGAGGCCCGCGCCTTCTACAACACCTCCAAGAAGGGCCTGTCCCACTGGGGTCCCAGCGTCAACCTGGCCCGCGACCCCCGCTGGGGCCGCACCGGCGACAGCTTCGGCGAGGACGTGCTGGTCTCCGGTACTCTGGCCTCCGCCTTCATCCAGGGCTTCCAGGGCGACCTGGACAATGAGAGCGACTACCTGAAGGCCCTGGCCTGCATTAAGCACTTCGCGGCCAACAACGCCGAGGTGACCCGGAATTACGGCTCCTCCAATATGAGCGAGGCCGAGCTGCGGGAGTTCTACCTGCGCCATTTTGAGATGATGGTGGACGACGCCGACCCCGCCGTGGTCATGGCCGCCTATAACGCCATCAACGGCATTCCCGCCCACGCCGATTATGAACTTCTCACTGAGATCCTGGAGCAGACCTGGGGCTTCGACGGCTGGGTGGTCTCCGATAATACCGGCGTGGAGAACGTGAACAACAACTACGGCGCCAATGGCACCAACGCCACCAACGCCGACCGCGCCGACCGGGACGCTTTCCCTGTGCTGGACGGCGGGAGCGAGGACAATAACGGCCTGGCTAATCTGGACATCCAGGATATGCTGGACGGCATCTCCGCGACCCTCCAGGCCGGCGTGGACCTGGACCTGAAGGCCGGGCAGAGCGCAAGCGGCAATGCCTATCAGTACTACCTGGTGGCGGCAGTGCAGGCGGGCCTCATTGACGAGGCCGACCTGGACGAGGCCCTGCTGGATGTATTCACTACCCGCTTCGCCACCGGCGAGTTCGACAACAGCAGCGACTACACCGACGGTTACATGTCCGTGGCCGACTTTATTCGGGAGCACCAGGACCTGGCCGAGGATGTGGCCGAGGAGTCCATCGTTCTGCTGGAGAACAACGACAGCTTCCTGCCCGCCGACATCGGCGACTACAGCACCATCGCCGTGGTGGGCCAGTATACCGAGGAGCTCCTGTACTCCGACTATAAGTCCAACAACCAATGGCGCGACGAGAACGGCATCAGCGTTTCCTTCGTGGACGGCATTCAGAACGCCGTGACCGAGTATAACCGCGCCAACGGCAAGAACGTAAAGGTGGAGTCCATCGTCCTGGTGGAGGACCCCGACACCGGCTTGGTCTCCCTGCCTGACGACGGCCAGGGCGGACAGATGTGGAACCGCCTGTTCACCGACAGCAGCACCCTGACCATCTACATCCCCGCCACCCGGATCACCATGTTGTCCTCCGGTGCCGACGCCGGCGAGGGCAATGACCGTGAGTCCCTGGCTCTGCCCCGGGGCCAGCAGGAGATCGGCGAAGAGCTGCTGGATATCTGCTCCAACCTGGTGGTAGCCCTCCACACCCAGTCCATCGTGGACATCGAGTGGGCCCAGGACGCCGACGCCGTTCTGTGGGCCTCCTACCTGGGCGAGAAGCAGGGCGCGGCCCTGGCCAACGTGCTCTTCGGCGCGGTGAGCCCCTCCGGCCGCCTGACCACCACCTGGTACGCCGATGAGGACCAGCTGGGTGAGCTCCAGCACGACTACACCATCTATCCCAGCGACACCAGCTATGGCCGCACCTATATGTATTTTACCGGCGACGTGACCTACCCCTTCGGCTATGGTCTGAGCTATGCGGACTTTGCCTACTCCAACTTCCGGGCCAGCAAGACTGCGGGCGTCACCGGCGACGACACCCTGACCTTTACGGTCGACGTGAAGAACACCAGCGATGTGGACGCCTATGAAGTGGTCCAGCTCTACGCCGTGGGACCCAATGCCGCCCAGGCCAACCGGGCAGACAAGCAGCTGGCCGGCTTCACCAAGGTGTATGTGCCCGCCGGCGAGACCGTCACCGCCACGGTCACCGTGGATATGTTTGACCTGGCCGTGTGGGACGAGACAAACAGCCGCTTCACCCTGGAGACCGGCAGCTATCAGTTCTACCTGGGCTCCGACTGCGAGACCAAGATCGCCGGCTGTGAGACCGCCGTGGCCGTCACCGCCGACATCACCCCCAACCTCAAGCACGTGAACATTGCGCCGGCTTCCTATATCCTGGAGCCCGGCGAGACCTCCGCCATGGAGACCACGGTCTCCCTTGTGAACGATACCCTGTATCAGACGATTCCCGCGGATGTGACCGTCACCTATGCCACCAGCGATCCCACCGTGGCCACCGTGGCCGCCGATGGAACCATCACCGCAGTGGGCAGCGGCGTGTGCACGATCACCGCTACTGCAACCAAGAACGGCCAGAGCGTCACAGAGACTCACCCTGTCGTGGTGGCCCGTTCCATGGCCCCTTACTCTGACGTGGGCCCCACCAGCTGGCATTACAGCGCCGTGGAGTTCGTCACCGCCGAGGGCATGATGAACGGCGTGGAGGGCGGAAGATTCGCCCCCGACAGCACCATCAACCGCGCTATGTTCCTCACGGTCCTGGCCCGTATGGCCGGTGTGGAGACTGAGGGCGGCGAGAGCTGGTACTCTCTGGCGGTGGATTGGGCCGTGGAGCAGGGGATCTCTGACGGCGTGGATCCGGAAGGCGTCCTTGACCGCGAGGAGATGGCCCTGATGCTCTACCGCTTTGCCGGCAGCCCCGAGACCGAGGGGAACCTGGATGACTTCGAGGATGCCGACCAGGTCTCCGCTGAGGCGGAGGACGCCCTGGCCTGGGCTGTGGAGCAGGGGCTCATCGGCGGCGTGACGCCCACCCGCCTGTCCCCCCAGGGCACCACGACCCGCGCCCAGATGGCCACCATCCTGATGCGCTACTGCGCCCTGTGATTTGACAAAAAGAGCCACCCCGTCCCGGGCATAGACTGTCCGGAAAGAGCCTCCGCCCCATCCGAGCAGGATGGGGCGGAGGCGTCCCGGGAGCCATTTGGTATGAAAAAAGTTCATACTCCCCAAATGGAGCAAGTGGGTCTATACTTGTCTCCAGTAGGAAAAATAAAAGGAGGCTCTGTTGATGAGAATGAAAAAATCATCGTTCTGGAGCAAGATACCAAACTGGGTGTGGCTCCTCATCTCCCTGATCTGCGCGATCGTGCTGTGGGTAGCGGCATCCATTGCCTGGCCGCTGGTGTTCGCCGGACCGCAGCGGGTCATTGCCGCCCTGATCGACAAGGCCAGCACCGGCATTCTGTTTGAACATATCTGGGCCAGTCTCTCCCGGGTGCTCAGCGGCTTTGCCATCGCCTTCGTAGTCTCCATCCCCGTGGCTTTCCTCATGGCCTGGTATGACCCCTTCCGCCATGTGGTGGAGCCCTGGATCCAGTTCGTCCGCAACATTCCGCCTCTGGCCTATGTCTACCTGATCATCGCCGCTCTGGGCATCGGTCAGGTGGCCAAAGTGACGGTCATCTTCATCGCCGCGTTCCTGGTCATGGTCATTACCATCTACCAGGGCGTCAAGGGCGTGGATGTGACCCTGATCAAGGCGGCCCGGGTGCTGGGCGCCCGGCAGCGGGATATCTTCTTCAAGGTCACGATACCGGCTTCCACCCCCTTTATTCTGGTAGCGGCCCGGCTGGGCCTGTCCACCTCCATGACCACTCTGATGGCCTCTGAGATCGTGGGCGGCGACCGCGGTATCGGCATGATGATCCAGCAGGCCAGCGGCTGGTATCAGATGGATGTGGTGCTCATGGGCGTCATCCTGCTGGGCATCATTGGCATCTGCTTCGAGAAGATTGTGAAATTCCTGGAGAGGAGGTTTACGGGATGGCAGGAAACAATTCAGCAGTGAACGCGCCCGTCAAGGTCCACATCGACCACGTAGTCAAAAAGTTCAACGGCCGCAACGGCGAGATGGTGGCCCTCAATGGCGTGGACATGGACATCCACGAGAACGAATTTGTATGTGTGGTGGGCCCCTCCGGCTGTGGCAAGTCCACCCTCCTCAACATCATCGGCGGCCTGGAGCAGCCGACCGAGGGCAAGGTCCTGGTAGATGGAAATGAGGTGGCCGGTCCCGGCCCAGACCGCGGCATTGTGTTCCAGCAGTACGCCCTGTTCCCCTGGCTCACCGTGGAGAAGAATGTCCAGTTCGGACTCAAGCTCCAGGGCAAGAGCAAGGAGGAGTGCGAGGAGCTGACCCACAAGTACCTGAAGATGGTGGAGCTGGAGCAGTTCGCCAAGTCCTACCCCAAGGAGCTCTCCGGCGGCATGAAGCAGCGGGTCGCCATCGCCCGGGCCTATGCGGTCAACCCCAAGGTCCTGCTGATGGATGAGCCCTTCGGCGCGCTGGATGCCCAGACCCGTACCCAGCTCCAGAGCGAGCTGCTGGAGACCTGGGAGAAGGAGCAGAAGACCTGCTTCTTCATCACCCATGACGTGGAGGAGGCCATCATCCTGGCCCAGCGGGTAGTCATCATGTGTGCCCGTCCCGGCCGCGTCAAGGACATCGTAGAGATCGACGTGCCCTATCCCCGCACCCAGGAGACCAAGATGACACCCCGGTTCCTGGAGCTCAAGAACTACATCTGGAGCCAGGTCTATCAGGAGTACCTGGCAGTCCGGAAATGATGTATGTGATTTCCCGGCACGAGGATACGCTGGATAAATCAAATTAAAAAATTAGGAGGAAATCAAGATGAAGAAGAAACTTCTCGCGCTGCTGCTGGCATGCGGCATGGTCTTCGCTCTGGCCGCCTGCGGCAATGACACCGCTGATGCTACTCCCACACCGGATGCGACTCAGACCGAGACCCCGAGCACGGAGACCCCTGAGACCGAGACCCCGGAGACTCCCACCTATGAGCCCGCCACGGTCCGTGTGGCCTACATGCCCAACCTGGGCTCCGCCTCCTCCCTGTTTACGGCGATCCACCAGGGTTACTTTGAGGAAGTGGGCCTGACGGTAGAGCCCTATCAGTTCTCCGGCGGCCCTGCTGAGATCTCCGCCATGGGCTCCGGCGACATCGACATCTCCCAGATCGGCCATGGCGCCCACTCCCTGTGCATCCAGGGCCAGGCTGTCGTCTTCGCCTTTGACCAGCTCTCCCAGGCTGACGCCGTGGTGGCCAACAAGGCCAAGGGCATCGAGACTGCCGCTGACCTGGCCGGCAAGACCGTGGCCGTTTCCTCCGGCACCTCCTCTGAGATCATCCTCCAGTTCGTGCTCGAGGAAGCCGGCCTGACCATGGATGACATTGAGACCGTGGAGATGAATGTGGAAGGCATGACCACCGCCCTCCTCTCCGGCCAGATCGACGCCGCCGCCACCTGGTCCCCCAATACCATCACCATCGAGCAGGGCCTGGGTGATGACTACCTGGTCCTGGGCACCAACAACGATTACACCGACCAGGCCGCTTTCCCCTCCAGCTTCATCTGCACCCCTGACTATGCAGAGGCCAACCAGGATATCCTGGTCCGCTTCTCCCAGGCGATCCTGAAAGCTCAGGTCTACCGCGCCGCCAATATCGAATCGGTGGCCGAGACTCTGGCGGCCGACCTGGATGCCCCCGTGGACACCATGCTCCAGTCCGTGGGCGAGGGCAACTGGCAGGGCACTGTGGACTGCATGGGCGACCTCGACACCATCCGCGGCTACTATGAGGCCCAGCAGCAGGTGTTCCTGAACAACGGCACCGTCACGGAGGAAGTGCCTGTAGACAACTACGTGCTCTTCGACGTGATGGAGCAGGCCTACACTGCCTATGAGGCCGCGCAGTAACCCCTACATCTGACCCCCAAGCAGATCGTTCCCGCCGGGGCTCCGTTACAAAGGCGGAGCTCCGGCGGCTTTTTCAGTTGTACACAGGAATGGTTTGCGGTATAATGGACCTGAAAGCCGTGTTCCACACACTGGAAATGGAATCGCGGCGATCAGGAAAATGGTGGCGCTTCCGGCCGACGGGTGTGGTGAGATATCCATATCGTCCGCTGGAGCGGAGGGGGGAGCCAACGTGCTGTTGGTGGTGCTGGTGCTGTGCCTGGGGACGGCGGTCTATGTCCTGTTCCGGCGGCGGGATTTTCTGGCGGCCTGCTTTCTGGGCATGACCTTGTCCGCCTCAATCATGCTGGCGGGTATCATCGTCTACATCGCCAAGATGGGCGGCCTGGCGGCCATGGACCGCACGTTCCTTTTCCTGTTTCCCTCCCTCCAGCGCTGGCTCCAGTTCCTGCCTATCTCCATGAACCTCCTGGGATATGTGGTGGCGGTAGGGCGGTGCCTGTTCCCCATGTTTGTGCTGCTTGCGGCGCTGGACGTGACCATGATCGGCTTTGTCCGCCGGCGCCTCCGGCTTTTCCGGGGGCTGGCGGGCATCATTCCGGTCTGTTTCCTGGTGTACTATTTCCCTGGGGTGTTCCGGCCCCTAGTACAGGGGCGCTTCTGGCTCCTCACGGCCATGCTCCCCGTTTCCCTGGCCTGGATCGTAGTGTACCTGCTTCTGGCGCTGGTGCTGATGGCACAGGAGTATCTGGCCACCACCATCCCTTTTTTCAAGCGGAATCTGCGCTATGTCCTGCTGGCCACCGTCAGCATCGCGGCCCTTTACTTTCTCTATGCGACCAAAGACCCGGCCCAGATCTACAATATGTTCATCGGGGAGTACATCCGCCTGGGGATCACCAGCTACATCAGTCCGACGCTCTCTGGCCTGGGGTGGCTCATCCTGGGGCTGTGTACAGCATTTTTTGTAGTCATCGGCAGCTACGGTATGGTCCGCTATGTGCAGATCGATTACAACGAAGATAAGGAGGAGCTGAGCCTCCAGCGGAAGTTTGACGCCGCCGGGCTGGGCATCTCGGTCTTTGTCCACGGCATCAAGAACCAGCTTCTGTCCAGCCGGGTGCTCCATAAGAAGCTGAGCCGGGCGCTGGAGAGCGACCCGCCGGACCTGGAGCAGGTACGCACCTGCGCCGTTCAGCTCCGGGAGCTGAACGAGGGGATGCTGGGGCGGATGGACGAGCTCTACCGCACGGTGAAGAATAACGCCCTCACGCTCTCGCCGGTGGGCGTGGACCAGGTGGTCTGGTCGGCCATCCGGCGCTTCCACGGCAAGTATCCGGATGGGCAGGTAGAGGTCCACTTGGAGACCGACCGGCTGGTGCTGGCGGACCTGGGCCCGTTGAGCGAGGCGCTCTATAACCTGATGACCAATGGCTACGAGGCCGCCCTGCAGGCCTCCCGGGAGCGCCCGCTGGTAGAGGTCACCACCCGGGCCGCGCGCATGTGGACCATCCTGGAGGTGCGGGACAACGGCGGCGGCATTCCGGAAGAGAATCAGACGAAGATCTTTGACCCCTTTTTTACCAGCAAGAACACCAACTATAACTGGGGCATGGGGCTGTACTACGTCCACCGGATCGTGAAGAGCCACTGGGGGCGCATCCGCCTGGAGAGCCAGGTGGGGAAAGGCACCACTTTTTTTGTGATGCTGCCCCTGTTTGATGCGGGTCATAGGGAGTGAACGAAATGGCGGAAGAGAAGAAGATCCGGGTCATGGTGGCCGAGGATATGCCCCTCCTGCGGGAGGACTGCTGCGACACCGTGGACCAGCAGGAGGACATGGAGATCGTGGGCAGTGCGGCCAGCGGCCAGGAGATCTGCGCCCTGGCCCGGGAGAAGGACTGTGACGTCATCCTGATGGACATTGAGATGGAGACCATGCAGGCCGGCATCGTGGCCGCTGAGGCCATCCACCAGTCCCGGCCGGAGGTCAAGATCATCTTTATGACCGCCCACGAGACCGACGAGATGATCAACAGCGCTATGGCCAGCGGTGCGGTGGACTATGTGGTCAAGGGCTGTCCGGACGAGGTGCTGCTGGAGCACATCCGCAAGGCGTACACCGACCAGATCAATCTGGACCCCCATATCCGCCAGACCGTTATGAAGGAGTACACCCGCCTGCGGCAGAGCGAGCGCTCCCTGATCTTTTTCATCAACAATGTGGCCCGGCTGACCGGCGCGGAGCGGGAGCTGGTCAAGCTCCTGCTGGAGGGGAAAAAGATCCCGGAGATCGCCCGGCTGCGCTGTGTGGAGGTGGTCACCGTCAAGACCCAGATGAAAGGACTGCTGAGCAAATTCGGCTGCTCCAGAAACAAAGAGATCGTGCAGATGATCCATCAGCTTGGCCTGGAGCACTTATTCAAGTAAGGAGGCAATTCCATGAAAAAGGAATATTATCAGATCCCGGCGGAGCGGCTGGGCGAGGGAGCCAAGCTCCCCATCTTGAAGCTGGGCGACTCCGGCGAGGTGTTCTATGAGCTGGCAGAGGAGATGTGCGGGGCCATCCGGGCGAACAACGCCGCGGGGAAGCACACTGTGTTTATCTGTCCGGTGGGCCCGGTGGGCCAGTATCCCATCTTCGTCCGCCTGGTGAACCGGGAGAAGCTGTCCCTGAAGAACTGCTGGTTCATCAACATGGACGAGTACCTCACCGACGACGGCCAGTGGATCGACAAGGACGATCCCCTCTCCTTCCGGGGCTTTATGGACCGGGAGGTATACGGCAGGATCGACCCGGAGCTCCTCATGCCGGAGGAGCAGCGGGTCTTCCCCGACCCGAAGGACCTGGGCCGCATCCCCGCCCTCATTGAAGAGCTGGGCGGGGTGGACGTGGCCTTCGGCGGCATCGGCATCACCGGCCACCTGGCGTTTAATGAGCCCCAGCCGGATCTGACGCCGGAGCAGTTCGCCCAGCTCCAGACCCGGGTGCTGGACATCCACCCGGAGACCCGGGCCACCAACTGCATCGGCGACCTGGGAGGAAATCTGGAGGATATGCCCCGCAAGTGCGTGACCATCGGCATGAAGGAGATCCTCTCGGCCCGGAAGCTCCGGCTGGCCGTGTTCCGGGACTGGCACCGGGCGGTATGCCGCCGGGCGGCCTACGGAGAGGTGACGGCGGCCTTCCCCGCCACCCTGGCCCAGCGGCACCCGGACGCGGTGCTCTACGTCAACGCTGTGGCGGCGCAGAAGCCCTGAGTAGACCGAAGGGAGGAAGATGCGTATGTATCTGTCCGGAGGAGAAGTCCTCTGGCAGGGGACGCCTCGGGCCATGGACCTGGGTGTGGAGGATGGAAAACTCACCGAGCGGGCCGGCGGAGAGAAGCTGGATGTCAGCGGCTGCCTGGTGCTGCCCGGCTTTCTGGACCTGCACACCCACGGGGGGAACGGCGTGGACGTGAATGCCGCCGACGCCGAGGGCCTGCGGACGATCGGCCGCTTCTTCGCCACGCAGGGCACCGCGGGGTGGCTGTGCAGCGTGCTCACCGACACGGAGGAGCAGACCCTGTGGTGCATCGAGCAGGCAAAGCAGGTCATCGGCCGCCCCTACGACGGGGCCGCCCTGCTGGGCATCCACCTGGAGGGGCCCTGCCTGTCCGCGGCGTACAAAGGGGCCATGCCGGAGCACCTGCTGATGAAGCGGGCCGATGCGGCCCTGTTCGAGAAGTATCAAAAAGCGGCGGAGGGGCACATCAAGTATGTCACCCTCTCCCCTGAGGTGGAGGGCGTGCCGGAGCTCATCCCCGCCCTGGAGAAGATGGGCATTACCGCGGCCATCGGCCACAGCGGCGCGGACTACGCCACTTCCATGGCCTGCATCCGGGCGGGAGCCCGGTCGGGCACCCACGTGGGCAACGCCATGCGGCTGTTCCATCAGCACGAGCCCGCCATCTTCGGCGCCATTCTGGAGTCTGACCTCTACTGCGAGACCATCTGCGACGGGCGGCACCTCCACCCCGGCTCGGTGCGCCTCTACCTAAAGGCCAAGGGCTGGGACAGGGTGGTGGCCATCACCGACTCCATCATGGCCGCCGGCCTGCCAGACGGCAACTACAAGCTGGGGGTCAACGACGTGGTGGTGGAGGAGGGGGACGCCAAGCTCCCCGACGGCACCCGGGCCGGCTCCACCCTGACCCAGGTCCAGGCCCTGCGCAACCTGGTGAAGTTCACCGGCCGGAGTGCCTGGGAGTGCTGCCGGCTGATGACCGCCAACCCCGCCGCCCTGATGGGCTGGGGCACCAAGGGGACCATCGCCCCCGGTATGGACGCCGATCTGGTGGTGTTGGACCGGGACCTCAGGGTTCGCCATACCATCGTGGGCGGCCGGGTGGTCTACTCCGCGTGAGAAGGTGTATCCGCCGCCCCGGGGCCCGGCGCTCCGGGGGAGAAAACCAGAGATGAATTAGGAAAAGGAGTGTTGAAATATGCCTCTCGTCCCTCTGCGTCCGGTGCTGGACGCGACTGTGAAATACGGCTACGCCCAGGGGGCGTTCAATGTCAACGCGGTGGCCCAGGCCGAGGCCGTCATCGCCGTGCATGAGATGTTCCGCTCCCCTGCTATCCTTCAGGGAGCCGACCTGGCCAACGCCTTTATGGGCGGCCGGGTGGACTTTCAGAACGGCACCCTGGAGGACAAGAAGAAGGGGGCCCGCAACATCGCCGAGGCGGTGAAGAAGCTGGCCGCGGACAGCCCTATCCCCGTGGTGCTCCACCTGGACCACGGCAAGAACTTCGACTCCTGCGTGGCCGCCATCGAGGGCGGTTACACCTCAGTTATGATCGACGGCTCCTCCCTGCCCTTTGAGGAGAACGTGGAGCTGACCCGGGAGGTGGTCAAGTACGCCCACGCCCGGGGCGTGTCCGTGGAGGGAGAGCTGGGGGTGCTGGCCGGCGTGGAGGACCACGTGTTCGCCGCCAATTCCACCTACACCAATCCCCTGTCCGCCATCGAGTTTTTCAAAAAGACCGGGGTGGACGCCCTGGCC
>DVHW01000035.1 GCA_018711785.1 Candidatus Galloscillospira excrementavium | reverse complement strand
GTACCCAGCCGCCGGCGGGGTACGCCCTTTTCCCTACCATAATTTTTTGAGAGAAGAAACGGGGGAGGATACATGTCCAAGGAGCTCATCCGTCTGTCGGACATCGTCATGTCCTTTGACGAAGAGGTCATCATCGATCACCTGAATCTGTATATCAACGACAAGGAATTCCTCACGCTGCTCGGTCCTTCCGGGTGTGGCAAAACCACGACGCTGCGCATCATCGGCGGCTTTCAGTCGCCCACCAGCGGCGACGTGTTTTTTGACGGCGTGAGGATTAATGACGTTCCGCCCCACAAGCGGAAGGTCAACACCGTATTCCAGAAATACGCCCTGTTCCCCCACCTGAACGTGTTTGAAAACGTGGCTTTCGGCCTGCGCATCCCCCGGACCGAGGCGGTGGAGAAAGGCGGCAGGACGGTCTCCCAAAAGGTGAAGCTCCCCAAACAGGAGATCACCCGCCGGGTGATGGAGATGCTGGAGGTGGTCAACCTCAAGGGCTTTGAAAAGCGCCCGGTCTCCGCCCTCTCCGGCGGGCAGCAGCAGCGGGTGGCCATCGCCCGGGCCCTGGTCAACCAGCCCAAGGTCCTGCTGCTGGACGAGCCCCTGGGTGCCCTGGACATGCGCCTGCGCAAGGACATGCAGAACGAGCTCAAGCGCATCCAGCAGGAGATGGGCATCACCTTCATCTACGTCACCCACGACCAGGAGGAGGCCCTGGCCATGAGCGACACGGTGGTGGTCATGGACCAGGGGAAGATTCAGCAGATCGGAACTCCTGAGGACATCTACAACGAGCCCAAAAACGCCTTTGTGGCCGACTTCATCGGCGAGTCCAACATCCTCGACGGCATCATGCGCGCCGACGGGGTGGTGGAGATCTTCAACCGGAAGTTCCAGTGCCTGGACAAGGGCTTCTCCCCGGACGAGCCGGTGGACGTGGTCATCCGGCCCGAGGACGTGGACATCGTGGAGGAGGACAAGGGCCAGCTGAAGGGCACCGTCACCTCGGTCACCTTCAAGGGGGTCCACTACGACACCATCGTGGACTTCTACGGCTTCAAGTGGCTCATTCAGACCACCGACTTCTGCCCCGAGGGCAGCCGCATCGGCATCAAGATCGACCCGGACGGCATCCACGTCATGAAGAAGAGCCAGTACTCCGGCCTGTTTGGAGACTACTCCTCCTACTCCGAGGAGTACGACGAGATCGGCGACGCGGACTATGTCCCCGACGAAGAGGAGGCGGAGAGCCATGAAGAGTAGGCGCTCCCTCTTTGCCCTGCCCTATGTGGTGTGGATGGCCCTGTTCGTCGTCGCCCCCATCATCATGGTGGTGATTTACGCCTTCACCTCCGCAGGCGTCACCGCGGCGGAGATCGGAGACTTCACCGTCAACAACTTCACCGGCATGGGCACCTACGTGTCCATCTTCGCCCGCTCCTTCCAGCTGGCCATCATCGCCACCATCATCTGCCTGCTCATCGGCTACCCCCTGGCCTATGTGATGGCCAAGGAGGGCCCCGGCTTCCAGCGCATCGCCACGGTGCTCATCATGCTGCCCATGTGGGTCAACTTCCTGCTGCGCACCTACTCCTGGATGGCCATTCTGGAGAACAACGGCCTGCTCAACCAGTTTTTCGACGCCATCGGCCTCTTTGACCTCATCAACGGTATCTTCGGCACCGACATCACCTTTTTCCGCATGATCCGCACCCAGGGCGCGGTAGTGCTGGGCATGGTCTACAACTACCTGCCCTTCATGATCCTGCCCATCTACTCGGTCATCGTCAAGCTGGACCGCTCCCTGCTGGAGGCGGCCCAGGACCTGGGGGCGAACTCCGCCTCGGTGTTCCGGAAGGTCATCTTCCCCCTGTCCCTGCCGGGCATCCTGTCCGGGGTGACCATGGTGTTCGTCCCTGCTGTGTCCACCTTCGCCATCTCCCGGCTGCTGGGGGGCGGCACCCACATGATGCTGGGTGACCTCATCGAGCAGCAGTTCCTGGGCGGGGCCTATAACCCCCACCTGGGCAGCGCCATTGCCCTGCTGATGATGATTCTTGTGGTGGTCTGCATGTGGATCATGAATCGCTTCGGTGAGGGCGAGGAACAGGCGGTGATGCTATGAAAAAGCAGCGCCGCGTGGGGAGCCGGGTGTTCATGGCCCTGGTGTTCCTCTTCCTGTACGCCCCCATCTTCCTCATGATCGTCTTCTCCTTCAACGCCGGCAACAGCAACGTGATCTGGAAAGGCTTTTCCCTTCACTGGTACACCGAGCTGTTCCAGGACCGGAGCATCATGCAGAGCGTGTACACCACCCTGCTGGTGTCCCTGCTGGCCACGGTGATCGCCACCATCGCCGGCACCTTCGCCGCCGTGGGCTTCTACTCCATGGGCCGGCGGGCCCGTGGCGCGCTGATGACGGTGAACAACATCCCCATGACCAACGCGGACATTGTGACCGGCGTGAGCCTGTGCCTTTTGTTCGTGGCGGTGTTCGGCTTCTGGAACGAGTTTGCCGCCAACTACCGCCTCACTCTGAATCTCTTCGGCACAGTGTACCGCATCACCTTCCCCCAGCTGTCCATGGGCTTCGGCACCATGCTCATCGCCCACATCACCTTCAACATCCCCTACGTCATCCTCTCGGTGGGGCCCAAGCTGCGGCAGATGGACCGCAACCTGGTGGACGCGGCCCAGGACCTGGGCTGCACCTGGATGGGGGCCTTCTTCAAGGTCATCCTGCCCGAGATCAAGCCGGGCATCATCTCCGGCGCCCTCATCGCCTTCACCATGAGCGTGGATGACTTTGTCATCTCCCTCTTCACCGCCGGCGACTCGGTCTCCACCCTCGCCATGGAGATCTACTCCATGGCCCGCCGGCGCATCTCCCCGGAGATCAATGCCATCTCCACTCTGCTGTTCGTCATCGTGCTGGCCCTGCTGGTCATCAACAACGTCCGGGAATCCCGGGCCCAGCGGGCCGCCGCCAGGCGGCAGTACTGAGCCCATCCGGGCTCTCGCGGTCTTTCGGTCCCCACGGGCCAGAAGATAAAGTAACCAAACAAACTGGAGGAATGATCAATTGAAAAAAATCACTGCCCTGATGCTTGTCTGCGCGATGGCCTTCGGCCTGCTTCTGACGGGCTGCACCGTGGAGCGGGTGGACGGCGGCGACACCGGGACCCCTTCCGCAGACAACACCGACACCCCCGCCGCCACCGACACCGGCAATACCGGCTCCGGCGGAAACCGGGAGGTCACCGTGTACAGCTGGGGCGAGTACATTGACGAAACACTCATCGACGAATTCGAGGAGACCACCGGCATTACGGTCAATTACCGGACTGTCCCCAGCAATGAGGACCTCTATTCCCTGCTCCAGCAGGGCGCCATCAGCCCCGACGTGGTGGTCCCCTCCGACTATATGATCTCCCAGCTCATCGAGGAGGATATGCTCCAGCCCCTGGACTACAGCAAGATCCCCAACTTTGAGAAGATCAGCGACCGGTTCAAGAACCTGTCCTATGACCCGGAGAACCAGTACACCGTCCCCTACACCTGGGGCACCCTGGGCATCATCTACAACACCACCATGGTGGACGAGCCCATCACCAGCTGGAGCGCCATGTTTGACAACCGGTACACCGACAATGTCATCCTCATCGACAACTCCCGGGACGCCTTCGGCATCGCCCTGTACTACCTGGGCTACTCAGTGAACACCACCGATGAGGCCCAGATCCGGGAGGCCTATGAGCTCATCGCCGACGCCTGGGACCGGGGCATCTACCAGGGCAAGATGATGGACGAGATCTTCCAGACCATGGAGAACGGCAACGCCGCCATCGCCACCTACTACGCCGGCGACTACCTGACCATGCTGGAGAACAACCCCGACCTGGCCTATGTGGTGCCCGAGGAGGGCTCCAACTGGTTCGTGGACGCCATGTGCATCATGAAGGATGCCAAGAACGTGGACGAGGCCCACGAGTGGATCAACTTCATCGCCTCCACCGAGGCCAACCTGCGCAACATGGACTACATCTGGTACGCCTCCCCCAACGAGGAGGCCCTGGAGATGTACCCCGAGTGGTACGAGGAGCAGTACGGCGAGCCCCTGGACATGGAGCTCTACGAGATCATGGCCGCCCCTCAGGAGGTCCTGGACCGCTGCGAGGCCTACCTGGTCCTCCCCCAGGAGATCCGCACCCTCTACAACGACCTGTGGATCCAGCTGGGGACCTGATCCCCCTCAAAAGGCACAGCCGCATGGTTGTGCCTTTTCTTATCGCCCGAAAGGGGCAAACTTTCCTGCCGCATCTTGTCAAACGGCCGCCCGTCCTGTATACTGGGTGGGAAATCCTGAAACACTGGAGTGGAGGTATCCCCATGTCAATTGAAGTCGGCCGCAGGGGCCGGGCCGAGACCACCGTCACCGAGCAGAACACCGCCGCCGCCGTGGGCAGCGGCTCCCTTCCCGTCTTTGCCACGCCCATGATGACCGCCCTGATGGAGCAGGCTGCCTGCGCCGCCCTGGACGGGGCGCTGGAGCCTGGCGAGACCACCGTCGGCACCCGGCTGGAGATCACCCACGACGCGGCCACCCCCGTGGGGGCCGCTGTCTGGGCTGAGGCCGAGGTCACCGCCTTGGACCGGCGGAAGATCACCTTCTCCGTCCGGGCTTTCGACGCCGCCGGCCCCATCGGCCAGGGGGTCCACGAGCGGTTTGTGGTCCGCTCGGAGCCCTTCCTGGCCAAGGCCCAGGCCAGAAAGGGGGCCGAATCAGATGTCCATTGAGCGTGTGCGGGAGTATTTCCGCTCCCTCGGCCGGGAGGGGGAGATTCTGGAGTTCCCGGTCTCCAGCGCCACGGTGGAGCTGGCCGCCCAGGCGGCGGGCGTCATCCCCGCCCGCATCGCCAAGACCCTCTCCTTCGCCGTGGACGGGGGCTGCGTGCTGGTGGTCTGCGCGGGCGACGCCAAGATCGACAACCCCAAGTACAAGGCCCAGTTCCACTGTAAGGCGAAAATGCTTACGCCGGAGGAGGCCCTGGCCTTCACCGGCCACGCTGTGGGCGGCGTGTGCCCCTTTGCCATCGACAACCCCGCCGTCACCACCTGGCTGGATGTCTCCCTGCGCCGGTTCGACACGGTCTACCCCGCCGCCGGCAGCTCCAACTCGGCCATCGAGCTCACCTGCGATGAGCTGGCGGAGTACTCCGGGAGCAGCGGCTGGGTGGACGTGTGCAAGGGCTGGGCGGAGGAATAGACCGTTTTCCCGCCATTGTCCAGTGACAGGCGCCCACAGACAGCGTACTCTATTCTATTGATGAGAAAGGAAGTTGCGTTATGAAGGAGTTTTTCCAGCGCATCAAGGTCAATTTTCTCCTGGCCTCCGTCGTCTATATCGTCCTGGGGCTGGTCCTTGTCATCTGGCCCCACACCTCCAGCAGCATCATCTGCGCCATTTTCGGCATTTTCCTCCTGCTCTACGGGGCCATCACCATCATCAGCTTCTTTGTCCACGACAGCCGCACCGGTCTGCTCCGCTTTGAGCTGATTCTGGGCATCCTGTTTGCGGGCCTCGGCATCTTTTTCCTGGTCCGGCCCGATGTGGTGCTCTCGGTGCTGCCGGTGGTCCTGGGCGTGTATATCGTCATCGACGCCCTGCTCAACCTGAAGCGGGCCCAGGAGCTCTACCGCATGGGGTATGACCGCTGGTGGATCGCCCTGGTCACCTCCCTGGTCTCGGCGGCGCTGGGCATCCTCATCCTCTGCAACCCGCTCTTCCTGTCCAATATGATCTTCCGCATCGTGGGCATTGTCCTCATCTACACCGGCATCTCCGACCTCTGGGCCCTCTTTACCCTGGGAAACACCACCAAGCGCTGGCAGCAGGACAACCCGGTGGACCCCATCGAGTGAGGCTCCCTTCTCGCAATCATCAAAAACTGCGGGCTCTGCCTTCTATGGCAGAGCCCGCAGTTGTTCTGTTCTTTCTACTCCCAGGGCTGGAACTGCCCGTCCAACACCTGCCGGCGGTGGAAGCTGATATAGTCCGGGGTAACCTCAGGGCACTCCCGGCGGATGGCGGCCACCACCAGCTCCGGGTTGAGGCCCGGATTCTGGGCCCGGAGCACCAGCTCCAGGGTGATGGTGTCCCGCCGCTCCTCGCACACGGACCTGGCGATCAGCGGGATGATGTCCACCTGGACCAGGCCGCCCGCCGCCTTTTTGGACTTTTTGTCCACCAGCAGCTGCTCCCTGGCCAGCAGGGTCTGAATGGCCCGCTCTGCGCCGAAGGGGGCGCCGGACTCGTACTCCAGGGTGACCACATAGTCCACATAGGCCAGGTCCTTCACCGGCCGCACCGCCTCGTAGCAGCGCTGGACCGTGATGCCCGCGGGCAGGACGGCATTCATCCGCTCAGGAACCTCTTCCAGCGCCCCGCCGCCCAGCAGCTCGAACTCCAGGGTCTCGCACACGCTGGAAAAGCCCACTGACAGGGGCAGGGGCAGGGACACGAAGGCGTGGGGGTGATACCCCTCGGTGTGCCGGATGGTCAGGCCCGCCCGGAGAAACGCCCGCTGAAAGGTGCGCATCAGGTCCAGGTGGGAGATGTACCGGGCCGAGCCGGTCTTGGAAAAATGCAGGCGGTGTTTATTCGGCATCACATTTTCCTCCCGGATAGAGCTTGTCCGCCCCGCAGCCGGTGCACTGCTTCCGGCAGTCGGGGGTGATGACCCCCTTGTAGCACTGCTCCCGCTCCCGCCAGAGGAAACGGGTGCTCACGCCGGTGGAGATCCTGCTCCAGGGCAGCACCTCGTCCTTGGCCCGGGGGCGGTTGGCGTAGAAGGCGGGGTCGACGCCGCACTCGGCAAAGGCCTCCAGCCAGCGTTCCAGAGAGAAGTACTCGGTCCAGGCGTCGAACTTGGCCCCCTTCTCCCAGGCCCGCTGGATGACGTCGGCCACCCGGCGGTCCCCCCGGGCAAAGACCGCCTCCAGCATGCTGGTGTCGGCCTCATGCCAGTTGTAGTGGATGGAGCGGCCCCGCATGTGGTCCCGCAGCAGCTTGACCCGGCGCTGGTACTCCTCCTCGGTGATCTGGGGCTCCCACTGGAAGGCCGTGTGGGCCTTGGGGACAAAGTAGGCGGTGGATACGGTGATGCGCACCCCCCGGCGGGGGTCGGGGGTGCTCTCCTTCCAGGTCTGGTAGACCTTCTCTGCCAGGTCGGCGATGCCCAGCACGTCCTCGTCGGTCTCGGTGGGCAGGCCCAGCATGAAGTAGAGCTTCACCGCGCTCCACCCGCCGGAGAAGGCGGTGCGGCAGGACTGGAGGATCTCCTCCTCGGTGACGTTCTTGTTGATAGCGTCCCTGAGGCGCTGGGTGCCCGCCTCGGGGGCGAAGGTCAGCCCGGCCTTTCTCCCCTTCTGGAGCCGGTGCATCAGCCCCATGGAGAAGTTGTCCGCCCGCAGGGAGGGCAGGGACAGGTTGACCCCGTTGGGCTCACACCACTCGATGAGCCCGTCGCACAGCCGCTCCAGGTGGCGGTAGTCGCTGGTGGAGAGGGACGAGAGGGTCATCTCCTGATAGCCTGAATCCTGACAGGAGGCGATGCCCTGCGCGATGAGCTTCTCCGGGTCCCTGGACCGGACCGGCCGGTAGGCATACCCCGCCTGGCAAAAGCGGCAGCCCCGGATGCAGCCACGGAACACCTCCAGCATCACCCGGTCGTGGACGATCTCGGTGGAGGGCACGATGGTCTTGACGGGAAAATAGGAGTCGTTGAAGTTCTGGACGATGCGCTTGGTGACCACCTCAGGGGCCCCCTCCCGGGGGGTGATGGCGGCGATGGTGCCGTCGTCGTGGTAGGTCACGTCGTACAGGGAGGGCACATAGATGCCGGGGATCTTGGCCGCCTCGGCCAAAAACTCCTCCTTCTCCCAGCCCTCGCCCTTGGCCCTGCGGTAGAGCTCCAGCAGCTCCACCGACACGTCCTCCCCCTCGCCCAGAGAGAATAAGTCCACAAAGGGGGCCAGGGGCTCGGGGTTGAAAGCGCAGGTCCCGCCCGCCACCACGATGGGGGCCAGGTCATACCGCTCCTCCGCCCGGATGGGGAGCCCGGCCAGATCCAACATGTTGAGCACATTGGTGTAGGCCATCTCGTACCCCAGGGAGAAGCCAATAAGGTCGAAGTCGGCGATGGAGTCCCCGCTCTCCAGGGCGTAGAGGGGAATGCCCTCCTGCCGCATCTCCTGCTCCATGTCCCCCCAGGGGGCGAACACCCGCTCGCACCAGCACCAGGGCACCTGGTTCATCACGCCGTAGAGGATGCGCACGCCCAGATTGGACATGCCGATCTCATAGGTGTCCGGGAAGCAGAGCGCATAGCGCACCTCCACGCTCCGCTTGGCCTTCACCACCGCGTTGTATTCTCCCCCCGTGTACCGGGCGGGCTTTTGTACCCTGGGCAGGATACGCTCCAGATTTCGATTCATGCCGATCCCCCGCTTGCCTTTCGTGAGTCCTTCTATTTTACATTTTACAGCAGGGATTGGCAAGTATCATTTTCGTCCAGTTTTTGTCATCGGCTGTTCCATGAAATTTTGGGCAACTCGGTGTTGACTCCGGAGCAAAATTGTGGTAATATAACACCTGCGCATCTGGAAAACGTCGGACGTGGAGAGATGTCCGAGTGGTTTAAGGAGCCGGTCTTGAAAACCG
>DVHW01000034.1 GCA_018711785.1 Candidatus Galloscillospira excrementavium | reverse complement strand
AAATCTTAAAGGGACCTTCCTCTGTTCTTAAAAATTTCCCGCGTTCTTAAAAATTCCGCAGCCGGTCTTAATACATGCCTTAAGAAAGGCGACACGACCCTCCCCGCCGGGGGGAGGGCCGTGTCGGCCGGGCTGCCAGCGGCCCGGCAGTCGGAAAGGACCCGGCGGCGGGCAAAATTGCCCCTTGACTTGGAGTGGACTCCATGTGGTATGGTAGAATCAGTGAACAAGCCCGCCGCGCCGGACGGGCCGGAGACAAGAGGAGGAAGCACCATGACGATTGCGGAAGTGAGCCAGAAATACGGCATATCAGCGGACACCCTGCGCTACTATGAGCGCATCGGCCTCATCCCGCCGGTGCCCCGGAACCGGAGCGGCATCCGGGACTACGACGAGGCCTCCTGCGGCGGGGTGGAGCTGATGAAGTGTATGCGCTCCGCCGGCGTGCAGATCGAGGCCCTTATCGAGTACGTAGCCCTCTACCAGCAGGGGGATGCTACCTTGGACGCCCGGAAGGAGCTGCTGAAGGAGCAGCGGGAGCAGCTCCTGGCCCGGATGGCGGAGATGCAGGCCTCCCTGGACCGGCTGGACCACAAGATCGACCTGTACGAGCGGGGGCTGATGGGCCGGGAGAGGATGGGCCGGAGCCCCAGGCCCGGGCACGGCTGCAACGGAGCGGGGGACTGCTCCGCACCGTGATGCCGGGAGAGTGCAGAAGCGAAAAAAGGGGAAAGGACTCCCCGGCGGGAGCGTTCCACGCTCCCGCCGGGGAGATTTCACGTTCTATGTTCTAAGGCGTCCGCCACGAGAGACACTCCGGCGCCTACCCGGCCCACCAGCCCATGTCCCGGAGCTCCTCCGGGACTCCCTCAGGGATGTCGCTCACCGAGCCGCCCCCCAGGCGAAACACGGCGTACACGCCCGCCTGCCCCGGGTAGGAGGTGAGCACCCCGCTGTGGAGCACCAGGATGCGGTCGCCGTCCTCCAGGGCGACAAGGCGGCGCTCCGGCGGGTCCCGGCGTGTGCTGCGGGATGCGGCGAAGGGGCCCGCCAAAAAGCGCACCCCCAGGGCCTTTCGGCTCCGGGGGTGTGGGGAGACAGACTTCTTCACGGAAGTTTATCAGAAAAACGGCCGCGAGGGATCTGTGACCGCAGGCGCCCCGCGGCGGCGCATGGAGAAAGAGTTGGATGGCCCTTCCCCGATGCCGGGCAGACTGCGAAAAAGAAGCAGCCCGAAGTCGTTTGACTTCAGGCTGCTTCTGGTGGAGACAACAGAACTCGAATCTGTGACCTCTCGCGTGTGAGGCGAGCGCTCTACCGGCTGAGCTATGCCTCCATATGGGGAACGGCGGAAAAAAGGTGGTGACCCGGACGGGAATCGAACCCGTGTTACCGCCGTGAAAGGGCGGTGTCTTAGCCGCTTGACCACCGGGCCGTTTCTATATGGAAAACGGACGGTGGTCCGTCTTTTTCTGGTAGCGGCACCTGGATTTGAACCGGGGACAACTCGGGTATGAACCGAGTGCTCTAGCCAACTGAGCTATGCCGCCATACGGGCCCCTCAAACAGGGCAAGAGCTAGTATACCCGATTTGCCCGGGTTTGTCAACCATGAATCGCAGAAAAAGCGGAAAATTTCAGTCGATCTTGTAGCCCACCCCCCAGACCGTCTTGATGAACCGGGGGTTGCGGCTTGGCTCGTGCATCTTCTCCCGCAGGCGGCGGATGTGGACCATGACGGTGTTGTTCCGGTCCAGGTACTTCTCCCCCCACACGGTCTCGAACAGCCGCTCGGCGGAGATGACCTGCCCCCGGTTCTCGCAGAGCATCCACAGGATATCAAACTCGATGGGGGTCAGGCTCAGGGGCTCGTCGTAGAGCAGGCACTCGTGGGTGCTGCGGTTGATGACCAGGCCGTTGAAGTCGATGACGTCGGCGGAGGGGGCGCGGTCGTCGCTGTTGTAGCGGGTGTACCGCCGCAGCTGGGCCTTCACCCGGGCCACCAGCTCCAGGGGGTTGAAGGGCTTGGTGATATAGTCGTCCGCGCCGATGGTGAGGCCGGTGATCTTGTCCATATCCTCGGTCTTGGCGGTGAGCATGATGACCGGGAAGTGGTGGTCCTTGCGGATCTCGCTGCACAGGGTGAAGCCGGAGATGTCGGGGAGCATCACGTCCAGGATGGCCAGGTCCAGCGCCTGGGTGCGCACGCACTCCAGCGCGTCCGCGCCGTTCAGGCAGGAGAACACCGTAAAGCCCTCGCTCTTGAGATAGACCTGTACCAGGTCCGCGATCTCGGGCTCATCATCCACCACCAGAATGTTTGCCTCCATGGGCTACCGCCTCCCTTTTGCCTGATTATAGCGAAAGGGAGGCAGTCAAGTCAAGAATTCCGGCCCAAAGGTAAGAAAACCTTTAGAAAATCCACCGCAGGACGGCGGAGACCACAAAGGCGATGACGGCGGGCATGAAGTTCTCCCAGCGCACCGGCTTTTCAAAGAGAGCCTTGATGAGCAGGATGATGCCGAGGACGGTGAGGGCCCAAGGGAGCAGCCCGAGAATGATGAGGAAGGGCACGCTGAGGATGGAGAGGATGACAGCAGCCACAACGATAACGGCCACCAGAACGAGGGCCAGAGTGATCATAGAGAACGACCTCCTTTGATGTTGCCCCTATGGTACCACGGCCTGGTTAAAGCCGCCTTAAAGGGGAGATTAAAATTCCGTGAAAAATGTCCGGCGGCAAGAAAGCGCCCCGGACCTCAGCGGGGCCCGGGGCGGGAGATGTACTTATCTTATTTGAAGTAGGCCGCGCCGCTCTCAAAGAGGGGCTGGTACTTCTCGCCGGGGATATTTTTGGCCACATACCGGCCATAGCGCTCCGAGTGGCCCATCTTGCCGAACACCCGGCCGTCCGGGGAGAAGAGGCCCTCCACACAGGCGTCCGACCCGTTGGGATTGACGTCGATGTGCATGTCGGGCTGGCGGGTGAAGGGGCTGACGTACTGGGTGGCCACCTGACCGGCGGCGATGAGGTCCCGCAGCAGGGCGGGGGGGCAGACGAAGCGGCCCTCCCCGTGGGAGATGGGGATGGTGTGCAGGTCCCCCACCCGGCTCTTGAGCATCCAGGGGGAGCGGACGCTGGCCACCCGGGTGGTGACATACCGGCTCTGGTGGCGGCCGATGTGGTTGTACGTCAGGGTGGGGCAGCTCCCGTCCATGGGGCGGATGGCGCCGAAGGGCACCAGGCCCAGCTTGATGAGGGCCTGGAAGCCGTTGCAGATGCCCAGCATCAGCCCGTCCCGGTTCTGGAGCAGGTCGTGGGTGGCGTCGGTGAGGGCGCTGTTGCGGAAGAAGGAGCAGATGAACTTGGCCGAGCCGTCGGGCTCGTCGCCGCCGGAGAAGCCGCCGGGGAGAATGACCATCTGGGCCCGGCCGATGGCCTCCACCAGGGCCTGGGCCGACTCCCTCAGGGCCTCGGGGGTGAGGTTGCGCACCACCACGATCTCCGGGGAGATGCCGGCCCGGAGGCAGGCGGCGGCGGTGTCGTACTCGCAGTTGGTGCCGGGGAACACCGGGATGACCGCCCGGGGGGTGCCCTTTTTGCCGGTAAAGACGGCGGGGGAGCGCTCGGGGCAGGAGATGGCCTCCACCCGGGGCCAGCGGTCGTCCCAGTCGGCCTCGGTGGCGGTGGGGTAAACCTGGTCCAGGGGGGCCTCCCAGTAGGAGAGGAGCTCGTTGAGGGAGAGGGAGGCGCGGGTGCCCAGGGTGATGCCCCGGTCGCCGGGCACCGTGCGGCCCACCGGGATGGCGCCGGGCACCTCTCCGTCCGCTTCAAAGAGGATCTCCCCGCACCGGGGGGCGAAGAAGTCCTCCACGTCGTACTCCTTGTCCAGGGCGAAGCCCACCGCGTTGCCCATGACCATGTTCAGCACCGCCTGGGCCATGCCGCCGGAGCCCAGGGCCCAGGCCGACCGGACCGCCCCTTGTTGACAGAGGGCGTGGAATTCCTCCCAGGTCCGGCGGATGCCGGCGAAGTCCCCCCGGGGGACCGGCCAGAGGTATACGCCGCCGCCCGGGCCCTTGAACTCGGGGGAGAGGACCTCCCGGGCCCGGGCGGGGGCAATGGCGAAGGACACCAGGGTGGGGGGCACGTCCAGGTCCAGGAAGGAGCCGGACATGGAGTCCTTGCCGCCGATGGCGGCGCACCCCAGGCCCAGCTGGGCGTCCAGCGCCCCCAGCAGGGCGGCGAAGGGCTTGCCCCACCGCGCGGGGTCCTCCCGCAGCTTCTCAAAGAACTCCTGGAAGGAGAGGTAGACCTTGGCGGGGTCGCACCCGGCGGCCACCAGCTTGGCCACCGACTCCACCACCGCCCCGGCGGCCCCCCGGTAGGGGTCGGCGGACATGGCCTCCGGGTCAAAGCCCCAGCTCATCACCGAGCAGGCGCCGGTCTCGTGGCCGGGGCCCACGGGCAGCAGGGCGGCCATGACCTGGGCGGGGGTGCGCTGCTGGGCGCCCCCGTAGGGGGCGAGCACCGTGGCTGCGCCGATGGAGGAGTCAAACCGCTCCATGAGCCCCCGCTGGGAGCAGAGGTTCAGCTCCTGGGCCAGGGCACGCAGGCGGCGCAGGGGGGCGGAGGCGGCGGGGCCCTGGTCGCTCCGGCGGCGCTTCGGGGCGGCGGGGGCCGGGCGGGGGACCCGGACGGCAGCGTGCTTCACCGCGCCATTGGTGTTGAGGAAGGAACGGGCCAGGTCGCAGATGACCTCCCCCCGCCAGCGCAGGACCATGCGGGGGGACTCGGTGACCACCGCCACCGGGTAGGCCTCCAGGTTTTCCCGCTCCGCCGCGGCCAGGAAGGCGTCCGCGTCCCCGGGGGCGACCACCACGGCCATGCGCTCCTGGCTCTCCGAAATGGCGAGCTCCGTGCCGTCCAGACCCTCGTACTTCTTGCGCACCGCGTCCAGGTCCACCTCCAGCCCGTCGGCGAGCTCCCCGATGGCCACGCACACCCCGCCGGCGCCGAAGTCGTTGCACCGCTTGATGAGCCGGGTGACCGCCCCGTCCCGGAACAGGCGCTGGAGCTTGCGCTCCTCGGGGGCGTTGCCCTTCTGTACCTCGCTGGCCATGGTGTCCAGGCTGGTGAGGTCATGGCTCTTGGAGGAGCCGGTGGCCCCGCCGATGCCGTCCCGCCCGGTGCGCCCGCCCAGGAGGATG
>DVHW01000009.1 GCA_018711785.1 Candidatus Galloscillospira excrementavium | reverse complement strand
ACGCCCGGCGGGAGACCTCCCGCCGGGCGTAGTCGTCCTGTATGATTTCTTCCTACCTTACTTGGCAGCCTTGGCGGCGCGGATAGCCTCGATGAGCATGGGGGTGACCTTGAACAGGTCGCCGGCAATGCCGTAGGTAGCGCACTCAAAGATGGGCGCGCTGGCGTTCTTGTTCACGGCGATGATGCACTCGGAGTCCTGCATGCCAGCCTTGTGCTGGATGGCGCCCGAGATGCCCAGGGCCACATAGATGCGGGGGTGCACCGTCTTGCCGGTCTGGCCCACCTGGTGGTCAGCAGACAGCCAGTCGGCGTCCACCACCGCGCGGGAAGCGCCCACGACGCCGCCCAGTACGCCCGCCAGCTCCTCCGCCAGCTCGATGCCCTTCTTCGGGTCCTTGCTGATGCCGCGGCCCACGGAGACCACTACGTCGGCCCCGATGAGGTCCACCAGCTTCTTCGCCGCCTTCTTAACCTCCAGAATCTCCACGTGGATGTCGCTCTTGTCCAGCTTCACATCCACCTTCTCCAGGACGGTGGCGGCGGCCTTGGCCTCGTCAAACTCCTGGGTCTGCATCACGCCGGGGCGCACCGTGGACATCTGGGGACGGAACCGGGGGCAGATGATGGTGGCCATCAGGTGGCCGCCAAACGCCGGACGGGTCATCTTCAGGTTGGTGTTCTCCTCAAACTTCGTGTTGTCCACGTCGATGGTGGAGGTGGTCTTCAGGAACTCCTTGTACTTGGCCACGTCCACATCGAGGTGGGTGCAGTCGGCGGTCAGACCGGTGTGGAGCCGGGCCGCGCAGCGCGGGCCCAGGTCCCGACCGATGTTGGTGGCGCCGATGAGGAAGATCTCCGGCTTCTTCTCCTCCACCAGGTCGCAGATGACCTTGGCGTACCCGTCGGTGGTGTAGTCCTTCAGCAGGGGATGGTCACAGACATAGACCTTGTCGGCGCCATAGCCGCCCAGGGCCTTCAGGTACTCCTCCTTCACGCCGCTGCCCAGCACCACGCCGGCGAGCTCCACGCCCAGGTCGTTCGCCAGCTTCCGGCCCTCGCTCAGCAGCTGATAGCTGATGCTCATGATCACGCCGTCGCGCTGCTCACAGAATACCCACACGCCCTTGAAGGCGGCGGTGTCTTTGCTATCAAATCCAGCCATGTTCAGCTCTCCTTTTCCTTAAATCAAGTGCTTGGCGTCCAGCAGGGAGACCAGCTGATCCACGGTCTCCTTACCCTCGCCCTCCAGCATCATGCCGGCGCCCTTCACCGGGGGGGAGAAGGACTTGTACACATTGGTGGGAGAGCCCTTCAGGCCGATGGTGTCCACGTCGATGAGGGGGTCGTTCTTCAGCGCCTCATAGTCAAACACCGCCAGCGGCTTCTGGTAGCACTCCATGATGCCGCCCACGCTCATGTACCGGGGCTGGTTGAGCTCCTTGATGCAGGTCAGCAGGCAGGGGGTCTGGACCTTGATCATCATGTAGCCGTCCTCCAGCATCCGCTTGACGACCACGTCCTTGCCCTCCACCTTGATGTCCGCCACATAGGTCACCTGGGGCAGGTGCAGCTTCTCGGCGATCTGGGGGCCCACCTGGGCGGTGTCGCCGTCGATGGCCTGCCGGCCGCAGAACACGATGTCGTCGTCCTCCACGCCCACCTTCTTCACCGCCGCGGCCAGGATCTGGCTGGTGGCGTAGGTGTCGGACCCGCCGAACTCACGGCCGGAGACCAGCACCGCCTCGTCCGCGCCCATGGCCAGCAGCTCACGCAGCATCCCCTCGGCGGGAGGGGGGCCCATGGTGATGACCACTACCTTGCAGCCTGTGGCGTCCTTCAGCTGGAGGGCGGCCTCCAGGGCGTTCATATCATCCGGGTTCGTGATGGTGGCCATCGAGGCCCGGTCCATGGTCCCGTCTTCCTTCACGGCCACCACGCCGGACGTGTCGGGCACCTGCTTGACACATACAATGCACTTCATCTTCGTCTTTCCCTCCGTTCCTTATTTCACGCCGATGGCGCCGGAGATGACCATACGCTGGACCTCGCTGGTGCCCTCATAGATCTCGGTGATCTTCGCGTCGCGCATCATGCGCTCCACGGGATACTCACGGGTGTAGCCATAACCGCCGAAGAGCTGGACGCAGCGGCGGGTCACGTCGCTGGCGGTCTCAGCGGCCACCAGCTTGGCCATGGCGGCGTCCATGGTGTAGGGCTCGTGGTTCTGCTTCTTCATGGCAGCGGAGTAGACCAGCCATTTCGCCGCCTCGGTCTTGGCGTACATATCGGCCAGCTGGAACTGGGTGTTCTGCTGCTGGCTGATGCGGCGGCCGAACTGGACACGCTCCTTGGTGTAGGCGATGGTCTCCTGAATGGCACCCTCGGCCAGACCCAGCGCCTGGGCGGCGATGCCGATACGGCCGCCGTCCAGGGTCTTCATTGCCAGAGCAAAGCCCTTGCCCTGCTTGCCCAGCAGGCGGTCGGCGGGGATCACGCAGTCCTCAAAGATCAGCTCACAGGTGGAGGAGCCGCGGATGCCCATTTTCTTCTCATGCTTGCCCACGGAGAAGCCGGGATCGGTGCGCTCCACGATGAAGGCGGAGATCTCCTTGGTCTTGCGGCCCTTCCGGTCCAGCTTTACGCCGGTGATGGCGAAGATGACGAACACATTGGCATAGCCGGCGTTGGTGATGAAGATCTTGGAGCCGTTCAGCGTCCAGGTCTTGCCGTCCTCGGAGAGGACAGCGGTGGTCTGCTGGCCCTGGGCATCGGTGCCGGCGCCGGGCTCGGTCAGGCCGAACGCGCCGATCCACTCACCGGAGCACAGCTTGGGCAGATACTTCTGCTTCTGCTCCTCCGTGCCGTTCTCAAAAATGGGGGCGCAGCACAGGGAGGTGTGGGCGGAGATAATGACGCTGGTCGTGCCGCAGACCTTGGCCATCTCCTCCACCGCCATGACGTAGCTCAGCACGTCGGCGCCAGCGCCGCCGTACTCCTTGGGCAGATAGATGCCCATCATCCCCAGCTTGGCCATCTTCTTGACGGTCTCCTCGGGGAAGCGCTCCTCCTCGTCCACTTCCTGGGCGAGGGGCTTCACTTCATTTTCTGCAAACTCACGATACATCTTCTGAAGCATGAGCTGCTCTTTGGACAGATGAAAATCCATGTTGTTGCCTTCCTCCTAAATTTGTAATACGCTATCGAAACGGCCCGGGGCGGAGCGGACTGCCCCGGGCCAGGTTTCTTCTTGATTGCAAGCCTGTGCTCGCGCTGCTTCCTGTCCCGCCTTGCCGGTTTGCAACGGCTCAGCGCTTCTCCTTGTCACGCCTCGACTGTTCCCGACGGCTCGGCGCTTCTTACTTGCTGTAGTCGTAGAAGCCCTTGCCGGTCTTGCGGCCCAGCTGGCCGGCCCGGACCATCTTGCGCATCAGCAGGCTGGCGCGGTACTTGGGATCATGGGTCTCATTGTACAGGGTGTCCATGATGGCAAGGCACACATCCAGGCCCACCAGGTCGCCCAGAGCCAGGGGGCCCATGGGGTGGTTGGCGCCCAGCTTCATGGCGGTGTCCACGCCCTCCACGCTGGCCACACCGGTGTAGACCAGGTCGCAGGCCTCGTTGATCATGGGGATCAGGATCTTGTTGACCACAAAGCCGGGGGCCTCGTTGACCTCCACCGGCTCCTTGCCGATGGCCTTGGACAGCTCTACGATGGTCTGGCAGGTCTCGTCCGAGGTCTTGGCGCCCCGGATGACCTCCACCAGCTTCATCACAGTGGCGGGGTTGAAGAAGTGCATGCCGATGAACTTGTCCTCCCGCTTGGTGGCCGCGGCAATGGCGGTGATGGAGATGGAGGAGGTGTTGGAGGCCAGGATGGTCTCGCTCTTGCAGATCTGGTCCAGCTCGGCGAAGATGCTCTTCTTGATGTCCAGGTTCTCCACAGCGGCTTCCACCACCAGGTCGGCATCGGCAGCCAGCTTCAGGTCGGTGGTAAAGGTCATCTTGGCCAGAATATCAGCCTTGCCGGCCTCGTCCATCTTGCCCTTGGACACCAGCTTGTCCAGGCCCTTGTTCAGCCGGGCCTGAGCGCGGGAGAGGATCTCGTCGGAGATATCCCGCACGACTACCTCATAACCATTCCGGGCAAAGACCTGAGCGATATCCAGGCCCATGGTGCCGCTTCCGATGACAACGATCTTCTTCATGTATGTATTCCTCCTACTAAATATATTCTTTTCCTGTGTCCGGTGTTGACCTGTCCAGCGGCTTACTTGCCCTGGAAGTGCTTCTCCTGGCGCTTCTCCACGAAGGCGGTCATGCCCTCGGTCTGGTCCTCGGTGGAGAAGCACAGGCCAAAGGCCTCGGCCTCATAAGCCACGCCGGTGTGGATGTCGGTCTGCATCCCCTTGCGGATGCAGCGCTTGGACTGGCGCACCGCGATCTGGGCATTGGCGGCGATGGCATTGGCCAGCTCCATCGCCTTGTCCATCAGCTCCTCGGGCGGATACACGGCGTTGACCAGGCCGATCTCCTTGGCCTCGGCCGCGCCGATGACCCGGGCGCTCAGGATGAGCTCCATGGCCTTGCCGTAGCCCACGATACGGGGCAGGCGCTGCGTGCCGCCAAAGCCGGGGGTGATGCCCAGGCCCACCTCGGGCTGGCCGAACTTGGCCTTCTCGCTGGCCAGACGGATGTCACAGGCCATGGCCAGCTCGCAGCCGCCGCCCAGAGCGAAACCATTCACAGCGCAAATCACAGGCTTGCTCATCGTTTCCACTTTCATGAAGGTGGCGTTGCCGAAATCGCCCCAGGCCTTGCCCTCCACAGCGGTCATGTCCTTCATCTCGCCGATATCGGCCCCGGCCACGAAGCTGCGGCCCGCGCCAGTGAGAACGACCACATCGATGTCCTTGCTGGCCTCCACCTCGTCCAGCATAGCCGCCAGGTCACTCATGACCTGCCCGTTCAGCGCATTGAGCGCCTCCTGCCGGTCGATGGTAAGGACGCCCACGCGCCCCTTCTGTTCCAGTTTGACGAAACCCATGTTACGCCTGCCTCCTTAATGTAATGTTTTCATTTGATCCGCGCTTTCAAAATGTGATTGTTATTTTTTTAACATATCACATTTTGAAAAAGCGCAACAGCGCAGAATTATCCCTTAGAAATCCCGTGCGGTTGCGTTCCGGTGGCAGTTGTCTCCCCCAAGACTTCTACCACTGTTTCACAGTATAACCCTTTTCTTGCCGCGGTGCAAGCCCATTTTATCAGGCAATCTGGATAGATTTCTCCGCAGTGCCCGCTTGTTTTGTGGTTGT